>CAMURX010000007.1 GCA_947097615.1 uncultured Neisseria sp.
CCGTTTTCCTGACACAGGATGCGCAGCAGCGGGGCGGCGAACACTGCGCCCAGGGCAAGGCTGGGGCGGCTGTTGCCTGCGATATAGCGGCCTATCCGTTCTTTAAACAATTTGAATTTAAATTGAAAAAAATGTATGTTTTGGTAAAGATTCGCCATAAAATAGCCGAGTTTGTTTCACACCACTACACAACGAGTGCCCACCATGTTCAACCCCGCCGACCACCCCCACCGCCGCTACAACCCCTTGACCGAAAGCTGGATTTTGGTCTCGCCGCATCGCGCCAAACGCCCGTGGCAAGGGCAACAAGAAAAAGCCGACACCGCGCCCAAGCCCGCCCACGACCCCGCCTGCTACCTTTGCCCGCGCAACACGCGCATCAACGGCGAAATCAACCCCGATTACGCCGAGCCATTTGTGTTCACCAACGATTTCTCCGCGCTCCTGCCCGACACGCCCGCGTTTAGCGACAAAGCCAATCCGCTGTTTCAAAGCCAAAGCGTGCGCGGCATCAGCCGTGTGATTTGCTTTTCGCCCGACCACAGCAAAACCCTGCCACAGCTCACGCAGCCTGAAATTGAGCGCGTGATAGCCGTGTGGCAAGCGCAAGCCGCCGAGCTGGGGCAAAGCTACCGCTGGGTGCAAATTTTTGAAAACAAAGGCGCGGTGATGGGCTGCTCCAACCCGCACCCGCACGGGCAGATTTGGGCGAGCGATTTTCTGCCCGACTTGCCCGCCAAGGCGCACGCCGCGCAGCAAAACTATTTCAGGCTGCATGGCAGCAATTTGCTGCAAGATTATGCCGCCGAAGAATTGCGCCGCCGCGAACGCATTGTGGTGGAAACTGCGCATTGGCTGGCGGTGGTGCCCTATTGGGCGGCGTGGCCGTTTGAAACGCTGCTGTTGCCCAAATTCGCCGCCCAGCGCATCACCGATTTATCGCCCGCCGAACGCGCCGATTTGGCGTTGGCATTGAAGCAGCTCACCACGCGCTACGACAACCTGTTTGAAACCAGCTTCCCCTATTCAATGGGCTGGCACGGCGCGCCATTTGACGGCGAAGCGCACCCCGAATGGACGCTGCACGCGCATTTTTATCCGCCGCTGTTGCGCTCGGCAACCGTGCGCAAGTTTATGGTGGGCTATGAAATGCTTGCCGAAGCGCAGCGCGATTTAACGGCGGAACAGGCGGCGGAAAGGTTGGCGGCGTTGTCGCTGGTGCATTATTTGGAGCGGTGATTTTTATGGGTGCTATATTCAGAATTTTATTTGTAGCCATATTGGAAATTTTACTCAAAATTTGGGAACACCCATCAAAATACAAAACGCCACTATTAATGATGTTTATTTCGTTGGGCGTGTATCTCGTAGGCAGTCGCTTACTGCTTACTCTTCATATACAACCACGCCTAGCAGCAATAGTTGTTGCAATAATTTGGTTTGTTTGTTTTATGTGGATATTTTTTCTAACGTCAAACAACAATGACTGATTTTCAGGCTGCCTTTGGACAACCCATGAACGCGCAAACCATCTTACCCAACTGGGTCGCGAGCTTTCATTTAAGCATCAGCAAATCATTCAACCCACTGTCCCAAGTCTCCCGCCACGGAATAAGCTTCTTTTTTGCTGGTGTCGCCGATGTAAATCGTTTTACAGGCGGTTTTGCCGATGATTTCGCCGCCGGGCAACACGTAGGCGGTAAAGCTGTCGTCCGTCCAGCCGCCGCGTTCGGTAATCTGCCACTGTTCTGCGCTGCCTTCCCATTGCAGATAGTTGGCAAGGGCGGCCATGGTTGCGCCGTTTTGGTTGACGCCGATGCCGAAGCCGCGCAAAAGTGCCCAGCCCTCACGCGTACCGACGATTTCCAGCGGAAAGGCGGCCTGTTTGGTTTCGGCTCTGCCGCCGAGGCCGTGGCGCCGATACTCGATAACGCGGTATTCGCCCTCATCCGCGCCCTGACCGCGTCCGACGATTTCCAGCGGGTCGCACAGCCTGACGGGCGGCTTGTAGTATTCCGTGCCGTCTTTGGTTGTTCCCACGTCGTAAAACCAAACGCCCGCCCGCGTGCCGGTGCGGATGTTTTCAAAATAGGCTTTCAGCGGCTCGCTGTCGGCACTGCCTATGCCCTGTAAGGCCTCAAAATCGCTTTTCGGGGCGTTTTTGCGCTGTCGGCGGCCTTTGCCCTGCGCAGGGGCTTCCGCGCCTTCCTGCGCGGCGTTTTGGCCGTCTGAAAGGGATTTTGCGTCCGCGCCTGTATCCGCGCCGCCGTCGAGGCCGTCTGAAAGGCCGTTTTTGCTGTCTTCGTAATCATTCATGCCGCTGCTCCTTTCGCTACGTTGGCCGCCAGCACGTCCAGCGCGTCCGCGCCCGTGCCGTCAGGCCGCCAGATTCTGAAAGCGTCCAATTTGCCGTGATAGCGCCGTTGCAGGGCGTAGGCGGCTTTGACGCCCGTTCCCGCCGCGTCGTTGTCGGCGATAACGGCCACTTCGCGGATGTTGTCGGGCAACACCAGCGAGGCGATGCCGTGGGCACTGCCGCACGCCCACACGGCCACGCCCGAAACGTAGCGGGCGGCAAGGGCGGTTTCTATGCCTTCGCACACGGCCAAAACGCCGTTTTCAGGCGCGAACAGGCGGATGGCCGCGCCTTTGAGGCTACCCGCGCCGACGTTGCGCATTTTCTTGACGGGCAGGGCTTGACGGGTTTTCGGGTCGAAGATGCGGGCTTTGAAGGGCATGTCGTTCCAGCCCCATTGCAGATAGGTCAGGTGCAGGCCGCAGGGTTCGCCCGCCGCGTTTCAGAACAGGGCGCACATGGCGGGGAAGTGTCCCAGCGTCTGCCCGTCGTGCCGGTAGGCCGTTTTTTCCAGCCAGCACAAATCGTCGGACACGGGCAGATATTCGGGGGCGGGAATGCCCCGGTTGAAAAAGTAGTCGGCCAAATCGGGGGCGCGGGCAAAGGGAGTCCCCGCCTGCCACACGTCCAGCACGCGGCGTAGCTTCTGCGCCCGCTCCGCGTCGGTATCGGGCGGGGTTTCGCGGCGCGGCGGCAGAGGGCGGGGCGGCTCTTTCAGACGGCCTCCCATGCCCAGCAGGGCGGCCACGGATGCCACGGATTCGGCAAAGGGGTATCCGAACACCAGCATCAGCAAATCAAAGCCGCTGCCGCCTTCGGGCGTGCATTGGTTGCAGATGAAGCCGCCGCCGCCCTGATGGTCGGTAAAGCGGAAGCGGTCTTTGCCGCCGCAGGCAGGACAGGGCTGATGCTTGCGGGTGTCCAGCAGGGCGCGGGGAACGCCCAACGCTTGCAGGATGTCAGGCCAACGCCCGTGCGCGGCGGCTTTGATGTCGGCGAGGCTTGCCCGTGTACGGGCGGGATTTTGTGCGGTTTTTGTCATGGTTTTGCCTTTCGTCAGGCGGCAAACGCCCGCGCTAACGGGCAAATGCCCGTTAACGGCTTTATTTCGGCGTTTTAAAGGGGTTTGGAGATAGGGGAAGGGGTAGCCCTGCCTGTGTGGAGAAATGCGCGGAAAACGCGGTTTTTACGCCGGTACGCGCGGTCGGCACTGCCGCACAGCAGGCACACCGCCCAGCCGCGTGCCGTCTGAATCAGGGCGAGGCGGGCACAATCGGGGCGGTTGCGCAGCTTGTGCGCCTGTTCGGCGGCTTGGCGCAGGGTGTCGGCGTGTAGTATCGGGAGGATGCGCGGGCTGTTCATGCGGCTGCCTCCCGTGTCTGCGCGGCTTCGAGGCCGTCTGAAAGGCCGTCTGAAACCCTGTGTTCGGGCAGGCCGCCGCGCTGGTGTTGTTCGTCTACACGGAACACCAGCCAATCCGTGCCTTTGCCCGTGTACACCATGCCGAAGCGCACGGACGGATAGGCGGCACGCAGGCGGCGCAGGTATTCCAGCGCGGCTTGTGCGCTGCCCTGTCCGGTATGCGGCACGATGTGCAGCGGCGCGGCGGTTTTCGGCTCGCAGAATGCGGCGGGCGGCAGTTTGCGGGGTTTAGCCATGTCCGCCTCCTTTCTGCGCTTCTGCGGCCTCTGCGGCGGCGTTTCGGGCGCAGTCGTCGAAGCCTGCGCGGTAGGCCGTCTGAAACACCAGCCGCGCGTTGATTTCGCCCAGTTCGCGCAGCGTGCCGCCGAACTCCCGCGCCATGACGGCGCACAGGCGGGCAACGGCGGGGGCTTCCACGCGGTGAACTTCGTCGGCGGTTTCGTTGGCCTCTATCAGCCTGCCGACGGTTTCCAGCATGAAGGCAAGGGAGCGGGCGGCGCAGTCGGCGCGTTCGCGCAGGCTGTCGGCCTCTGCGGATGTCAGGCAGATAACGCCGTCTTCGTCGATGCGGCCGCAGTTTGCCAGCAGGGCGGGCAGGCCGCCCCAGTCGTTCAGGTTCAGCCTTGCGTCCATGTTATGCCCCTCCTTTGGCCTGATTGCTGCCGAAGCCGAAAACCGCCCAAATGCCGCTTGACAGGCGGTAAAGCATGACAGTTCCGTTATCGGGATTTTGTGCCAGCTTGTCGGCCATGGCGCGGGCTTCGGCTTCAATCTTGGAATCGTAAAGAACGGTTATGTGGCGCATGAAATCGCCAATCGGGCGCGATACCACAAGTTCCACTTTTGGACTGTTCGCGGCTTCCTGAAAAACCGCAAGGCTGAATTCGGCGGGATTGGACACGCCCTTGCTTTGGACGCTGGGGAATATCTCCGACATCATGAAAATGATGAAATCTTTCATCAGTTTGTCATTGCTGTTCATGGTTACGCCTCCCCTGCGACAACGCGGCAGACCGTCCAAGTCCTGCCCTGTTGCACGATGTTGAAACGGTAGGCGGATGCGTCGGATACCGTCAGGCGGTCGATGTAGCGGCAGGCTTCGCGCAGGTTGCGGAAGGTGCGCAGTTTTTGCGAGATTAAAGGGCGCGAGAATGCGCGGCGGATTTTGGGCATGATGTTGTTACCTTTCATACTGGGTCGAAATGCCCACCTACACGCTGCTAAACGTGAGGGCGGGGCGGACAAAGGCGGGTTAGCAGACCGGGCAGTACGTTCCCGGCAGGCGCAAGGCCTCCCGCCCCTGCCGCCCCGTAGAGAAAGGTGCAACAAGGGAAAGAATGCAGACGTAAAAATGCCGCCCGATATGGGATAACGGCGGCTTGTCTGCCGTACTGTCTTAGGGCTGCTAAACCCTGTTGCGCGATTGAACGCAACGGGCGGATTGTGCCGCGCCGCATTGCCGCCGTCAAGGGCGGGGGCGGAGAAAACGGGGATGGGGGTGTTCATGCCGCTTCTCCTTTGGTGTAGCCCGCAGCGGCAAGGCGTTTGTCCAGCCATGCTTGCAGGCGGTCGGACGGCCAGCCTACGGCGTTGGCGGCAATGCGCACGCGCGGCGGAAAATCCGCGTCGTAGCGTGCGGGGTCGTTCGGGTTGCCTTTAGCGTAGACGGCGGCGCGGGAAAGTCCCGTTACCGTCATGACTTCTTTCAGGCGCATTAAGCGGAAACCGTTTTTTTCCATAGTGTTCACTCCTACATGGTTGCAGATGTATTCCCCGTTCCGCTGGTGTTTGCGGCGGGATGCGGCGCATGGTAGGAGCGGGGGGACGGTGGAGATACCCGATAACGGCGTCAGTTACGGAAGTAACGCCGTTGCTTCCGCCTTCGGGTAATCAAAAGGCCGTCTGAATTCAGACGGCCTTTCATCATTTTTTCCCTTTTATTTCAAATTCTTTAATCCATTCCCTCACAGTCTTCTCACTCAACAGCTGTTCGCTCTCATGCAATACGGTTCGCTGCCTCATGGCGGCAATAACGGCGTTTTCATAGCTTTTCAGCAGTTGCCTGATTAATTCCGCCTTGCCGCCCCGTTCAAACCCCTTGTCTGCGCAGGCTTTCCATCTCGGGTAGGCCACCCTGTTTTTAAAATCCGTTTTGAACGATTTGGCAACGCCTGCGGCACGGGCGGCGGCGGCCTGTTTCGACTGTTTGTGCTGCCGGTTGCTTAACACGCTGCTCCCCCAAAAAGCGCAATCGGCCATCAGATAGGCCATATCCGCCGCTAGGGCGGCATATGCGGCTTTGTCTTCCCTGTCTGTTTCCCCCTCCCTGATGCTGTCTGTGTAGCCCGCAATCAGCATACAGCAGGCAACACGGGAAAACAGGGCTTCGCGCTCCCGTGCCTGTGTGTCAAACGTCAAGCCGCAGCGGCGCAGGAACAGGATGACTTGCCAGTTGCATTGCAGCAGACAGCGGTAATCCGACATATCGGGGCGGGGCATGCCGTCGGACAGGGCGGCGGCACGGGCGGCCATAACTTCGCGCTCCATCGCCGCCGTATCGGGCAACAGCACGCGCAAAGCCTCGATATTGGCCGCATACACCGCCCGCACGCGCCCGTCTGTGTCCCAGTCTGCCAGTGCCGCAGCGTATTCAAACAAGCCTTTCATCCGTCTGCCCCGCCTTTCTCAATCCCGCAACACCGCACGCGCCGCCTTTAAGGCTTCCGCCGCCAGTTCCTTTTCTGCTTCCCTATACCGCTCTTGCAGCCAGTCGGAATAAAAACAGGCGATTTCCCGCCGCTCTTGCAGCATATCGGCGCGGAAATACGCCCTGACGGTCTTGTCTTTCACGGTATGCCCCAATGCCTTGCGGATAACCTCCACGCCGCGCCTGTTTTCCGTCATGACGTCGGCAAACAAAGACCTGAAACCGTGTTGTACCACCTTGCTTTTTCCCGCGTGCGTACCGTCGTAGCCCATCAGCTTGATGCGCTGGTTTATGGCGTTTTCCGAGATGGTCGGATTGCCCCCGCCGCCTTTCCTGCCGCTGGGAAACAGATACTTTTGCCCGCCTGTGAGGGTATGCAGCTCTTTCAGCAGCTCGATAGTCCAGTCAGACAGCGGAATCAGGAAATCGTTGCTCTGCTTCATGTTTTCCTGCGGCATAAACCACGTTTTGCGCTCCCAGTCGATGTCTTCCCACCTGCCCAGCCTGAACGATTTGCTGCGCGTGGCCGTCAGCATGGAAAGCAGCAGGGCGAGGCGGACAACGGGGCTGCCGCCCGTTTGCAGATAACTTTTAAAAAACTCTTTAACCTCGTTTTGCGGCAAGGCGGGCTGGTGTTCTTCCCTGTATTGCGTCAGGTTGCGGCTTAGTTTGGCAGTGGGATTGAACTCAATCAGCCCCGCCGTGGCCGCGTAATCGAACACTTGGCTGGCCGTTTGCAGCACTTTGACCGCTTCCGCAGGAATGCCCTTGCCGTTCAGATGCTCCACAAAAGCCGCCATATCGGGGCGCGTCAGGTCTGTAATGTCCCTGTCCCCTATCAGGGGATAAATATGCCTGTCCAGCCGCCCCCTGATGTTGGACGCCGTCTTGGCCGCCAGCTTGGGCGCGTAAACGGCAAACCATGCTTCCGCCACGGCACGGAACAGGTGGCTGTCCGTTCCCGTGGCGCGGCGTTTGGCCTTGCGTTCGGCGGCCGGGTTAATTCCCTCCCGCAGCATATCCCTGTAATGCTGCCCTGCCGCCCGCGCTTCGGTCAGCGAGATTTCGGGATAGCGGCCTATGCTCTCAATCTGTTCTTTCTTCCGCCCCGCTTCGTCCACCCGATACCTGAAATGCCACAGCCGCGCCCCGTTGGGCTTTACCAGCAGATACAGGCCGCCGCCGTCTGAAAGTTTGTAAGGCTTGTCCTGCGGCTTGGCATTTCTTACGCGCATATCCGTCAACTTCATGGGAGAAACTCGTTTTTGGGTAACAGAAAAAAGCCCGAAATCCCCAACCGGCAAGGCTTGCGGGCGGATTTTGGGTATCGCGTCCGCCACACGCGGGCAAATCCGCCGCCAAGGCCGTGCGCGGGGCTGTTTTTTGGGTATCGGTAGGGCAACAGGTTATCGGTCAGGCTGGGAAGCCGTTATTCCGTAGGGCTTGAAAGAAGAAACAGCAGCAGCCGACAGGCGTCGAAGCAGGCGGCTTTAAATCGGCGTATCCCTTTCGCCATGCGCCCGAATACAGGCAAAAGCCTTGATATACGGCACATTGCATCGGCGGCGGCGCATCGAAGGGTTACAGCCTTTCCCCGGCCATCGGACACCAGCAGCAGGCGGGCGCGTCGCAAAGCAGACGGGCGGGCTTTTTCGGCTGAAATTTCATAAGATACTATTTAATTAAAATCAAATAGTTATGAAAAACCTCCTATGATTTTCCGCCTTTTTGCCGCCTTTGCTGGTGTCGATACCCACTAAAATACCCAAAATTTTTTGTTGCTTCAAGTGGAATCAGGGAGATTTCAGAAGACGATAAAAAAGCCTTGAAACGGATTCAAGGCTTGATGGATAAGGGATTTTGTAGACTTACGGAGATGGCTGTAACTTCTGTGGATAACTCCGTTTTTCGATGTTTGGCCTCGCCGACAGGAATCGAACCTGTATTTTACGCTTAGGAGGCATACGTTCTATCCGTTGAACTACGGCGAGGTGTGGAAAATCAAATTTTGAAAAACAGGTGTTTATGATACACGCGCCAATGATTCTTCGGCCAGTTGGCGCATGGCGCGGGTTACTTCGTTGTCGGGCAGGTTTTGCAGGCAGGCGAGGGCTTGGTCTACGGCTTTGCGCGCCTGTTGCGCAGCGTAGGCGAGCGCGTCGGAGGCAGCGACATGGGCATGGATTTGTGCGAAGCGGCTGCGGTCGGCGTTTTGCAGGGCGTCGCGCACGTCCTGCGCGGCTTCGGGGCTGCCTTGGCGCATCAGGTAAATCAGCGGCAGGGTGGGTTTGCCTTCGGCCAGGTCGTCGCCGACGTTTTTGCCGATTTCGGCCGGGTCGCCGCAGTAGTCGAGAATGTCGTCGACGATTTGGAAGGCGGTGCCGACATACATGCCGTAGTCGCGCAGGGCGGCTTCCTGCTGCGGCGTGGCGCCTGCCAGTATCGCGCCGACTTGGGCGGCGGCTTCAAAGAGCTTGGCGGTTTTGTATTGGATCACGCGGACGTATTCTTCTTCGCTGATATCGGTGTTGCCGATGTTCATCAGCTGCATCACTTCGCCCTCGGCGATGATGTTGGTGGCATCGGCCATGACTTCGAGGATTTTCATGCTGCCCGAGCCGACCATCAGTTGGAAGGCGCGGGTATATAAGAAGTCGCCGACCAAAACGGCGGCGGCGTTGCCGAACAGGTTGTTGGCCGTTTCGCGACCGCGCCGCATATCGCTTTCGTCGACTACATCGTCGTGCAGCAGTGTGGAGGTGTGGATGAATTCCACCATCGCGGCAAGGGAGTAGAGTTTGTCGTCGTCGTATCCCAGCGCTTTGCCCGCCAAAATGGTGATAATCGGCCGCAAACGCTTACCGCCCGCACCGATGATGTAGTTGCCTATCTGCGAAATCAGGGCGACTTCCGACTGTACCGCGCGTTCGACCACCTGATTGACGCGGCCAAGGTCGGCGGCAAGGTTTTGTTGGAAATAGGGCAGATGTTCGAGCATGGCGGTATCGGCGGCGGGAAAGTTGCTGCGCGGCGGGCAGAAGTCGGAAAGCGCGGGATTATAGCACAAAGGCCGTCTGAAAACGGGAGTCTGGGCAGACGGGCGGTGATACGTGCGCCATACGGTTTGACAAAACAGACACTTGCCCATAGAATACGCCATTTCGCGCATGGTGCGCGGAATTTTTGTTTAACCGAAATCCCATTTATGGAGTTGAGTATGTACGCGGTCGTAAAAACCGGCGGCAAACAATACAAAGTTGCCGTTGGCGAAAAATTGAAAGTAGAACAGATACCTGCCGAACTCGACAGCCAAATCGAACTGACTGAAGTTTTGATGATTGCTGACGGCGAATCTGTAAAAGTAGGCGCGCCCTTTATCGAAGGCGCGAAAGTAACGGCCAAAGTAGTGGCGCACGGCCGCGGCGAGAAAATCCGCATTTTCAAAATGCGCCGCCGCAAACACTACCAGAAACGCCAGGGCCACCGCCAGAATTTCACCCAAATCGAAATCGTGGCCATCGCCTAATTTCTAATCCAAGTCAGGAGTATCCAACATGGCAAGTAAAAAAGCAGGCGGCAGCACCCGCAACGGCCGCGATTCCGAAGCCAAACGCTTGGGCGTGAAAGCCTACGGCAACGAGCTAATTCCCGCAGGTTCCATCATCGTGCGCCAGCGCGGCACCAAATTCCACGCAGGCGACAACGTCGGCATGGGCAAAGACCACACCCTGTTCGCCAAAGTCGACGGTTATGTGGAATTTGCCGTCAAAGGCCGTCTGAACCGCAAAACCGTGAGCGTGCGCCCCTACACCGGCGCGGAAGAAGCGTAAACGGCAGACAGTATGCAGCGAACCCGTCCTTTGGGCGGGTTTTTTGTGTCTTGCCGCCGCCCGCGGCGCTTCGGGTATCGGCAGCATGCGCTGTCTTTCACCGATAACTTGGAGGCCGTCTGAAGCTTGGAGGCCGACTTCAAAACCAACCGAACGCCGCATGGCGAAAACGGGGCAGCCGAAAGACACAAATGCGCCTGCCCGCATCCCGTTCCGCCACGTTTTCAGACTGCCTCCCACGCCGCAGATGCACACGGCGCCACGCTATAATGCAGGCCGTCTGAAACACGTTTTGCCCGCCTTGTCGCAACCCTGTTTTCAGACGGCCTATCCGTCATTTCTTTCCGACACCTTTCCCGAATGATGCTCGAAACCCTGCTGGCGCTGCCGCGCAATGTGAAAAAACTGCTGTTTGTCGTCCACGACATCCTGCTGGTTTTCTGCGCCTTCTGGTTTACCCAAAGCCTGAAAGCCGATTACGACAACGAATGGGCCGACCCCGCCAACTGGTATGCGCTGGCCGCCACCACCACCTTCACCGTGCTGCTCTTCGTGCGGCTGGGGCTTTACCGCGCGGTAACGCGCTACATCAGCCTGCGCATACTCGCCGTCGCCCTATTCGGCAGCTTTGCCTCCATGCTGGCGTTTTTTTTCAGCGTGCTGCTGTTCGAGCGCCAGCTGCGCCTCGCCCTGCCCGTGGTGTTTTTCTTCCTGATGGTGGTGCTGATTGCCGGTTCGCGCCTGCTGCTGCGGCTGATGCTTACCGAGCGCAGCGAGCGCCACGGCGCGGCGGCGGTAATTATCTACGGCGCGGGACAGTCGGGGCGGCAGCTGGCCGAAGCGGTGCGGCAGGTGCACGAATACCGCCCCGCCGCCTTTGTCGACGACAATCCGCGCCTGCAAAACACCACCGTCAGCGACCTGCCCGTGTTCGCCCCCGCAGAAATCGAACGGCTGATCAGACAATACGGCATCCGCAAAATCCTCCTCGCCATCCCCAGCGCGGGCGCGCAACAGCGACGCGACATCCTGCGCCGCCTCGAAGCCTATCCCTGCGAAGTGCTCGCCATACCCGGCATGAAAGACCTGGTCGACGGACGCATCCACACCGGCGTATTGAAAAAAATCTCCGCCGCCGACCTTTTGGGACGCGAACCCGTCGCCCCGCTCCCCGACCTGATGGCGCGCGACATCGCGGGCAAAAGCGTGATGGTCACCGGCGCGGGCGGCTCTATCGGTTCGGAGCTGTGCCGCCAGATTATCTCTCTTGCGCCCGCGCGGCTGGTGCTGTTCGAGCTGTCGGAATTTTCCCTCTACACCATCGAGCGCGAGCTGGCCGAATGGCGGCAGCAGCACGGCGGCGGCTGCGAAATCCTGCCGCTTTTAGGCTCGGTGCAGGACGAAGGCCGTCTGAAAAGCGTCATGACCGCCTTCGCTGTCGACACCATCTACCACGCTGCCGCCTACAAACACGTCCCCATGGTTGCCCTCAATACCGTCGAAGGCGTGCGCAACAACCTTTTCGGTACACTCGCCTGCGCCCGCGCCGCACAAGAAAGCGGCGTCTCCACCTTCGTCCTGATTTCCACCGACAAGGCCGTGCGCCCCACTAACACCATGGGCGCGAGCAAACGCATGGCCGAACTCGTCTTGCAGGCGCTCGCCGCCGAACCCGCCTGCCGCACCCGTTTTTGTATGGTGCGCTTCGGCAACGTGCTCGGCTCGTCCGGCTCCGTCGTCCCCGCCTTTGAAAAACAAATCGCCGCCGGCGGCCCCGTCACCCTCACCCATCCCGACATCACCCGCTATTTCATGACCATCCCCGAAGCCGCCCAACTCGTTATCCAGGCCGGCGCGATGGGCAAAGGCGGTGACGTGTTTGTGCTCGATATGGGCGAGTCCGTCAAAATCATCGACCTCGCCCGCCAAATGATCCGCCTCTCCGGCCTCGAAGTGAAAGACGACGCCTGCCCGCAGGGTGACATCGAAATCCGCATCACCGGCCTACGCCCCGGCGAAAAACTCTACGAAGAACTGCTGATCGGCGACAACGCCGCCCCCACCGGTCACCCGCGCATCCTCACCGCCAGCGAAACCATGCTGCCCTGGCCGCAGCTCTGTGTTTTGCTCGACCAAATCGCCGCCGCCTGCGACCGCGGCGACCAGCCCGAAATCCGCCGCCTCCTGCTCGCCGCCCCCGCCGCCTTCAAGCCGCAAGACGGCCTGTGCGACCTGGTGTGGACGGCACAGCACGGGAAAGGCTGAACACAAGGCATCAGGCCGTCTGAAAACCTGTTTTCCGTTTTTCAGACGGCCTTTTTGCGTTTACACAATATCCCGTTCGCGAAAGCGTGGGAAGTTTTCGAGGCGGCGGGGGCCGCGCAGGCAGGCGAGCCAGACGGTGAAAAAGGCGGGGCCGCGGGCGGGGCGACGGGGCAGTTCGTACCAGGGCAGATCGGGGTGGCGGTGGTGGGTGAGGTGCAGGTGGTAGTTGAGGAAGACGAGGCGCAGCCAGCGCGGAACATAGAGGTTCCATGCGCCGTTGTGTTTGTCGAGCGGCGAGAAGGCGTGGTCGGTGTATTGCAGCGAGCTCCACGCGAGGGCGAAGGCGGCGTAGCAGGCGAGCCAGCCCGTCCATGTCCAGCCCAGCGTCCATGCCCAGAAAAGCTGCCATGCGGCTGCGCCGAGCACTTCGAGGCGGGCGGCGGCGGGCAGGCTGTCGAGTGCGCCGATGTAGTCGTCGGCGCCGGTCTGCACGCCGCCGCGTTGGCCGAAGGCGCGGATCAGGGCGCGGCGGACGGCGGCGGGGGTGAGGGCGTAGACGAGCACGCCGAGGGCGGAGACGAACCAGTAAACGCCGGTGTAGATGGCGTACCACTGGGCGTATTTCAGCCACAGGACGTCGCCTTCGTGCAGGATGTCGAACTGTTCGGAGGCGGAGCGGTTGTTGCGGTGGTGGGTGAGGTGGAAGACGCGCTGGACGGCGAGGCCGGTGGGAAACCATGCCGCCGCCAGTCGGCCGCACCATTCGTTCAGACGGCCTCCCCGCCCGTTGGCGGCGGGGGCGAACACGCCGTGCACGCATTCGTGCAGCAGGGCGAAGACGGTGTTGTTGCTGAGGGCAAACAGCAGCGCGGCGGCGACGGCAACCGGCCACGGCGCGTGCGAGGCGGCGGTGAGCAGGGCGAGGTTGGCGCAGGAGGCGGCGGCGAGGATGAGGAGGTTGCGGGCGATGGGGGTCATGGCGGTTTTGTGGCGGGAGGCCGTTCCCGCCTTCGCGGGAATGACGTTTCTGAAAATCCCGGCAGACGGGGATTACAGGCTTTCGAGCGTGCTTTGGTAACGCGCGGCCTGCTGCACGCCGGGGTCGTCGGCGCCGTCGAGTTTCAGGCGCATATTTTTGACAATGACGAAGTCTTTTTTCAAAAACGCCAGATATAAAAAGCGGGCGATATAGAGTTGCAGGCGCGGGAAGAGGGTGTCGGGCGGGATGCCGATGGCGGCGAAGGCGAGGGTGCTGCGCTCTTCGGGCGGCGTGCCGGGGGCGTCTTGCGGCAAGAGGGCGAAGATGCCGCTGGCACGGAAGCGGCCGACGCGGCTTTCCACTATGATGCTGCTGCCGTTGCAGGTGTGCGCCAGTTCGACGCGCCCGCCGGAGAGCCGCTGCATCAGCCAGCTGGAAAAGCCGCCTTTGGGCAGGATGCGGGTGGCAAAACGCATGCGGATGCCGCCCTCGGGCGGGGTGTCGAATACGGGATCGCCCTCGGGCGTGCGCTGGTGGACGATGGCCATGTGCGAGAGGTCGAAGCCGTTGCAGATCATGGCGCGCCAGTCGGCGTTGATGGTGCGGGAAGCGGTGAGGCGCAGGTGGCCGTTGTCGGCGAAGGGCAGGGGCGGGGCGGTTTCGCCTTCGGCCAGCGGCGGGTGCAGCCAGACGAGGCCGAAGCGTTCGGCGCACGGCCATGCCTGCGCGCCGATGCGGCAGCCGGGGCGGATGGGGGGGAGGCCGTCTGAAAGGGCGGTTTGCGGCTCGATCATGCAGCCGTGCAGGCCGCAGAAGAGGGCTTGTCCTTCGACGCGCGCGCTTTTGAGGTGCGCGCCCATGTGCGGGCAGAAGGCGTCGGTGGCGTGAAAGGTGCCGTCGGCGTCGCGGTAGAGTACCCACTCTTGTGCGCCGAGGCGGCCGCTGCGGACTTGGCCGGGGGCGAAGCCGTGCACTCGGGCGGCGGGATACCAGCAGCGCGGCCAGTGGTGCCATTGTGTTTCGGCGGGGTCGTGTTCGGTCATGGGGTTTCCGTTTGCTGTTTTTATGGTGTTGTCGAAATGGTGTTCGGCTTGTGGTGCTTTCAGACGGCCTCAGCCGTTTTCTTCGTCGATCAGGCGGCGGATGTCGCGCGTTTGCCGTTTGCGGTTTTTGCGGTGGGCGGCCTGTTCGGCAGACAGGGCTTTGACGGATTGGTGGCGGTTCATGAATTTCATCCGCTGCCCGTTGCCCCTGCCGCCGTCTTCGCCGTAGGTAATCCATTCGCTGACGGTGTACGCGCCGACGCGGCTGTTGCGGATTTTGCGTTTGGCAAATTCTTTTTCCTGTTCGCGGTTCAAGTTATTGATGTACTAACGCATTTGTGCCTCGCCCAGCGGCTCTTGGCCGAGGCGGGAGAGGGCGGCGTAGGTGCGCAGGTCTTTCAATAACAGGTGTCGGTAAAAGCGCAGGAAGGCTGCTTTGGCGAGGGCGAGGACTTCAAGCTGCTCCGCTTCGCCGAGTTTGCCGTTTTCGAGGATGGAGCGGAAGAGGGCGAGCGGGTTGAAGTCGGCGTAACGCTTGTGGTTGGCAATGGCTTCGCGGTAGCGCGGCAGGGTGAAGGTGTTGAAGCGGGCGTTGAGTTTCATGGTTTCCTTTTCAGACGGCCTTTCGGGTTTGGATTGGGTTGGAGCTGTGCTTTCAGACGGCCTCAAAGGGTACGGAGGCTGTTCCTGCCAACGCGGGCATGATGTTTCTGAAAACGCGTTCAGCCGAAAAAACGGGCGAGCAGAGCGGCAAATTCTGCGGCGTGGCTGAGGAAGGGGGCGTGGGCGGCTTTGTCGATCAGGTGCAGCCGCGCGTCGGGCAGATGCTGCGCCAGATATTCGCCCATGCGCGGCGGCGTGATGCCGTCTTTGCCGCCGTATACCAGCAACACGGGCTGGCGGATGTGCGGCAGCAGGGCGCGGGCGTCGGCGCGTTCGACGGCCGCGAGTGCGGCTTCGAGTGCGGCGGGCGTGCCGTGGCGGACGATGTCGGGCAAAAGGGCGTCGACAATCTGCCGCGCCTCGGGCGTGTGCAGCAGTTGCAGCTCCAAAAACTGGCGCATATATTTCGCATAGTCCTGCGTGAAGAGCGGCAGCATTTTGTGTAGCGCGGGGCGGGCGAGACCCTGCGGGTAGCCGGGCGCGGCGGCGAGTTTGGCGAAGGAGGCGGTGAGGCACAGGCGGCGCACTTTGTGCGGGTAGCGGTGTGCGGCGTGCAGGGCGACCAGTCCGCCGAGCGACCAGCCCGCCACGTCGCTGCCTTCGGGCAGGCCGTCGGCCAGTTCGTCGGCGGCCGCTTCAATATCGAACGCGCCGGCAAACGGCGCGCCGCCGTGGCCGGGCAGGTCGGGCGTGTGCACCTGCCAGTGCGCGGGCAGCAGCGGGCGCAGGCCGTCGAACACGCGGCCGTTTGCCGCCCAGCCGTGTATCAGATAAACAGGATGATGGGGTGTGTCTGTCATCAAATTTCTTTCCCGATTAAGCCGTTTGACCGAGCCGCAAAGCTGCGCATTATGCCACGCGCGGGCATTGGGCGGCATCTGCGGCGGCTGTATGGCCGATTTGCTGAAAACCGCCACGCCGCCCGAGCGCGTCTGCCCGCAGTGCGGCGGCGCGGGCGACGGCGTGACGGTCTGCGGCGCATGCCAAAAGAAGCCGCCGCCGTTTGATTTGTTGTGGTCGTCGTGCGCCTACGCGCCGCCCGTCAGCGGCATCCTCCACGAATTCAAACATCTGCGCCGCTTGGAGCTGCGCCGCCCGCTCGCCTGCCTGATGGCCGCGCTGCCGCCGCCGTGGCTGCGGCACGAAGCCGTAGACGGCATACTCGCCGTGCCGCTGAGCCGAGAGCGGCAGATGGAGCGCGGCTTCAACCAGTGCACGGAACTCGCCCGCCTGATCGCGCCGTTTTTCCGCCTGCCCGTACTGCCCGAAAACACCGTTTTCAGACGGCCTTCCCCGCCGCAAAGCACACTGGCCTACCGCGAGCGGCTGAAAAACGCCAAGGGGCTGTTTGAGGTGCACGGCGACGTTAAGAAACGCAATCTGCTGTTAATCGACGATGTGGCCACCACAAACGCAACATTGGCCGAACTGGCGCGGATGTTAAGACGGGCGGGGGCGGAGCGCGTTTTCTGCTGGACGCTGGCGCAGGCGAAAATGCAAAGGCCTTGACGCGCCGCGCGGATGGGGGCATAGTGCGCGCCGTTTTAAGTGTCTGATTTTATGTTTACTGTTGTTTTGTACCAGCCGGAAATCCCGCAGAACACCGGCAACATCATCCGCCTCTGCGCCAATACCGGCGCGGCTTTGCACCTCGTCAAGCCGCTCGGATTCCCGCTCGACTCGGCCAAAATGAAACGCGCGGGGCTGGATTACCACGAGTTCGCCAGCCTCACCGTCCACGAAAATTTCGCCGACTGCCTCGCCGCCCTCGCCGGCCGCCGCATCTTCGCGCTGACCACCAAAGGCAGCACCCGCCCCGACCAAGTGTCTTTCCAAGCGGGCGACGTTTTCCTCTTCGGCCCGGAAACGCGCGGCCTGCCCGCCGACATTCTCGACAGCCTGCCCGCCGAACGGAAAATCCGCCTGCCGATGCGGGCAAACAGCAGAAGCATGAATTTGTCGAACACCGTTGCCGTCACCGTATTCGAAGCGTGGCGGCAAAACGGCTTTTCAGACGGCCTCTGAACGGCTTTGCCCGAAAAGGCCGTCTGAAAACACAAAAGCAGCACCCCGCCGCACAAGAAGAGAAACAGACGCGGCAACCTCCCTTCAACTCCGGAACAGGATCTTGTTTTGACCCAAAACCAACGCTTAATCCCCCTCGGCCTTTTCGCCGCCCTCGCCCTCACCGCCTGCGCCGCACCGCAACCGCCCGCAGCCCAATCCCAAACCGCCCCTGCGGCAGACAACGCCACCGTACCTCCCCCGCCGCCCGCCGCCCAATCCCAAACCGCTCCTGCGGCAGACAACGCCGCCGCACCTCCCCCGCCGCCTGCAGCCGCGTCCGCCCAAAAAACCGCCGCCGCGCCTGTCAGAAAAAACTGGCAGACTGCCGCGAAAAAAACCGAAGTCCAAACCGCCAAAGCCGACGGCAAAACCGCCAAAGCCGACGGCAAAACCGCCAAAACCGCATTCAGCCAAACCGGCAAAGCCTCATGGTACGGCCCCGGTTTCCACGGCAGGAAAACCGCCAACGGCGAACGTTTCGACATGAACACCCTCACCGCCGCCCACCGCACCCTGCCCATTTCCAGCTACGTCCGCGTCACCAACCTTGCCAACGGCAAAAGCGTCGTCGTACGCATCAACGACCGCGGCCCCTACCATGGCAACCGCGTGATGGATCTCTCCAAAGCCGCCGCACAGGAACTCGGCTTCATCCACACCGGCACGGCGCAGGTGAAAATCGAACAAATCACCGCCGACGCCCCGACCCGCAAAGAACAAAACCGCCGCAGCGGCATCGTGACCGACGCCAATGCCAAAGGCCAAACCGCCATCTGAGCGCCGCGCGCCGCCCAACCCGTGCCCCGCACGGGTTTTTTGCGTCCTTGCGCTATAATCCGCCGCTTTCGGCCGTTTCAAACGGCCTCCCGCCCCCCGAAGGAGAACCCATGATCGGCAGCCTCACCGGAAAACTGACGGAAAAACACCCGCCGCAAATCATCATCGACGTCAACGGCGTCGGCTACGAAGTCGACGTTTCCATGCAAACCTTCTACAAACTGCCGCCTGTCGGCGAAACCGTGCGTCTTTACACCCATCTGGCCGTGCGCGAAGACGCGCACCTGCTGTTCGGCTTTGCCGACGCCGCCGAACGCGCCACCTTCCGCCAATTAATCAAAGTCGGCGGCATCGGCGCGAAAACCGCCCTCGGCATCCTCTCGGCCATGAGTGCCGAAGAACTGACGCAGGCCGTGGCGCAGGAGGACGTCAAACGCCTGTCGTCCGCCCCCGGCATCGGCAAAAAAACCGCCGAGCGCATGATTTTGGAACTGCGCGGCAAACTCGCCGCCGCAGGCATTTCAGACGGCCTCTTCGCTCCGACCGCAGCCGACGGCGGCAGCGACGACATCGTCAGCACCCTGCTGGCGCTGGGTTACAGCGAGCGCGAGGCACGCGCCGCCGTCAAAGGCATCGCCCCCGGCACGGAAGTGGCCGAAGGCGTGCGGCTGGCGTTGCGGAATTTGACGAAATAGACAGGCCGCCCCGCCGATGATGCGCAGAGGCCGTCTGAAAGCATATGCCTGCTTTCAGACGGCCTCTTGCGTTTTGCCTCGCACGGTATGCGGACGGCGGATAAAAAACAGCCGCCGCACATTCCCACAATATGCAGCGGCCTATCCCTAAAAGACTCCGCCTTCCCGAGCGGAGCGACAGCGGTAGGGCTGTCGGTTTTACCGTAATGTATTTGTTTTTTGATGCCGTGGCATCCGTTAAGAACGACCGACGCGCTGTGCATCGGTATGGAATGCCAAGCAAGCTGCGTGCCATCTTGCAGTGGCGGTAGGTTCTTAATTTATCATAATGATTTGTAAATAAAAATAAAGTTCCTGTCGAAAAGCGTCGGCAAACCGTTTTTAAAAGGCGAATATTTTTTGTTTCTTTTTGCCCTTGCACGCATTTGCGGAAACTGCAGCTTTATGCCGTTTTTCGGCAGAACATGGGCATATCGGTGCAAAAGATCGCCACGAAAGGTTGAGGCCGTCTGAAACGGTTGAGGCCGTCTGAAACGGTTGAGGCCGTCTGAAACGGTTGAGGCCGTCTGAA
>CAMURX010000008.1 GCA_947097615.1 uncultured Neisseria sp.
GATACCGCAAACTACCCCCACGCCCGCGAATGCATCCGCATCAGCATCGCCCAAAGCGAAGAGACGCTGGAACAAGGTATCGCCGCCATCGCCGAAGAAGTGAAACGCGCCTTTGCCGAAGCCTAAACCACTCAGAGGCCGTCTGAAAACCCGTCAAACCGGTTTTCAAACGGCCTCCCACCCAACCGAAAGGACAGCACCATGAACTTCCAAAACCTGCTCAACCAAGTACTCGACGGCGTACAAAAAACCGCCGGCGACAAAAACCTGCTCGGTAAAATCGGCGGCGGCGCGGCCGCAGTCGGCCTCGCCTCCATGCTGCTGGGTAAAAAAACCCGCAAAAACCTGCTGAAAACCGGCTCGTCCGCCGCCCTCGGCGCACTGGCCTACCACGCCTACCAAAGCTGGCAGCAAAGCCGCAACACCGAAGCCCCGCCCGCGCAAAACGCCTTCGCGCCGCAGGGCACGCAAAGCGAAGACAGCGGCCGCCTCATCCTCAAAACCATGATTGCCGCCGCCGCGGCCGACGGCAGCATAGACGAAACCGAACGCAGCCTGATCGAACAGGAAAGCGGCGGCAGCGAAGAGAGCCAATGGCTGCTGGCCGAAACCCGCAACCCCGCCGCCCCCGCCGAACTGGCCGCCCTGGCAGGCGGCGACACCGCCGCCGCAGCCGAAGCCTACCTTGCCGCCCGCATGGTGTGCGGCGAACTCTCGCGCAAAGAAATCGTCTTCCTCTCGCAACTGGCCGACGCCTTCCGCCTCGACCCGCAACTGGTCGAACAGCTCGAAAGACAGGCCGGGTTTTAAACCAATCGAAACAAAAGGCCGTCTGAAAACGTCTGCCCCTTTCGGGATGCGACGTTTTCAGACGGCCTTTTACCGTTTGCCGCCAAGCAGATGCGGCAACGCATTCAGACGGCCTGCGCCGCCGCGTCCGCCCAAACACAGCAGCGGAAAAATTCAGGCCGTCTGAAACAAGGGCGCGGCACGCGCGCAGCTTTCAGACGGCCTGACGGATTACGGCTTCGCATAAGTCGTTTTCAGACGGCCTTTGTGCACCCGTCCACCCATTCGCGCTGCGGATACTCCCAATCGTCGCTTTTCAGCACGAAGCCTTGGATTTCGTCGGGATAACGGCGGACGGTTTCGGCCAGCACGGCGCGGTAGAAACGCAGGGAGAAAACGGTTGCCGCCGTTCCCTCGGGCATAAAGCCGACGGCCTGCCACAGGCGGTCGTCTGAAACCATCTGCCAGTCCCTGTATTGCAGGGTAACACTGCCGCGCCCGTTTAACCTGCCTTCGGCGAGATACCAGGCATACACGCCCGCAGGCTCGCTGCTGCCCGGCGGTTCGCCGTCGGCTTCGCCGGTTTCATAGGCATCGGCGTAATCCCACACTTCGCCGCCGTTTTGGTAAGCCAGCAGTCCTTGCGGATCGTCTGCCGCCGCGCCCGCGCCGAATGCGAAGGACGCGCCTTCCCCAAAGCCGCGCACATAAAGCCAACCGAAGGATTGGGGCGCACCGTGCGTGCGTTTGTAGGCGCGGATGCGGAAGACCAGTTGCTCGATAATGGGTTCGACCTCTGCGGGGCTGTCCAAATCAATGACGCTGCCGACAGGCGCAGGTTTTTGCGCGGCGCGGCGGGCGGCAAGCAGGTTTTTCCGGTAGTCCGTATCGCGGGCGTCTTAGTCTTAGTCTTCGTCTTCGCCGTCATACCCGCCGTTTTGCGCCCAAGCAAGAAATTCGTCCGCCACACCCGGCGGGTTGGCGCGTTTTGTCCAGCCGTTGGGCAAATCATAATATTCAAGCTCATGCACCAGCACGGGAATATTGCGGCCGAAGGTGTCGGCAACGGCATTTTCGGCGAACAGTTTTTGCACGGCGGCAATCACGGCTTCGACAAATTCGGCGCGAAAGGTATCGCCTTTGGTGGATACGGTTGCAAAGGCTTCGTCATCGTCGTCCTCAAAAGCGGCTTGGTTTTCTTCTTCGCCGTAGTAGTGCGGCGAGGCGGCAAACCATGCGGCAAGGTCGGCATCGTTTTCCCCGCCGATGATACGCCAAGCCGGAGCGTCTTCCTGCAACCAGTAGGCGTAGTTCCAGCGTGCTTCGGCGGGCGACGAGGCTTGCGCGGCCTGTTCGCGGCAGCGGCTTTCGGTGTTGTAACTGAAGCCGACGCAGGGGTAGCGGTCGTCGTCGTCTTCACAGTGGAAATAAAGGGAAACGGCGTAAATGCCGCCGCGCAGTTGTGTGGGGATATCGGCCAGCGCCTGCCGCAAAAGGTTGTGCAGGCGGGCAGTGTAGCGGGTTTGGTCGGTCATGGTTTTTCCTGACGGTGGTGGTTTTCACTTCGTTGAAGCTCCGCTTTCAGACGGCCTGCCATGAGGACGGGAAGGCCGTCTGAAAAGGTTTGCGCTTTATGGCAACCACGCTTTCAGACGGCCTTTGTCTCTACCAAAAAGCGCAGGGCGGCTTCGTAGCCGTAAACGCCCAGTCCGGCAATCACGCCGATGGCGATGTCGGACAGATAAGAGTGATGGCGGAAGGCTTCGCGTTTGTACACATTGGAAATATGCACTTCAACAAAGGGCAGCGCGGTACCGGCCAGTGCGTCGCGCAGGGCGACGCTGGTGTGGGTGTAGGCACCGGCATTGATGATGGCGGCGGCCGCGCCTTCTTCGCGCGCGCGGTGGATGCGGCCGACCAGCTCGCCTTCGCTGTTGCTCTGATAACAGGCAACGGCCACGCCGAGCTGTGCGCCGAGTGCGGTGATGTGTTTTTCGATATCGGCCAGCGTTGTGCTGCCGTATATCTGCGGCTCGCGCGTACCGAGCAGGTTGAGATTGGGGCCGTTGAGGAGGAGGACGGATTTCATGGTGTTTTTCCTTCGGGAACAAAAGATTTTCAGACGGCCTTTTCCCGCGTTCAAACGTTCGGGACAACGGGGCGGGGGCGGCCGTTTTCGTCGATGGCGACGTAGGTGAACAGCGCTTCGGTTACCAGCCGCTGTTCGTCGAAATCGGCGAAGGATGCGGAGTGCACCCACACTTCGATGTGTATCTGCATCGAGGTGTTGCCCGTTTTCACCAGCGTGCCGTAGCAGCCGACGATGTCGCCGACGGCGACGGGACGGTGGAAGACGATTTTGTCGGCGGCTACGGTGACGATGCGGCCGCGGGCGGTTTCGCAGGCGAGGATGCCGCCGGCGATGTCCATCTGCGACATCAGCCAGCCGCCGAAAATGTCACCGTTGGGGTTGGTGTCGGCGGGGCGGGTCATGGTGCGCAGCAGCAGGCTGCCTTGCGGTTCGGTGCGAGTTGGTGCGTCTTGCTTGTTCATGTGTTTACTCCTGTCGTGCGGTTTCGATTTCTTTGAGGCCGTCTGAAAGCCATTCTTTCATGGCAGGCAGCGCCAACAGGCGTTGCGCATACGCCTTCGCCGCGCCGCTGAGGGCGTCTTCCAGTCCGTGGTTGGCCAGACGCAGCGCCACGGGCGCGTAAAAGGCGTCAACCGCGCCGAAGTGTTCTGCGGCGAGAAAATCCCCGCCGAAACGGCCGAGGCCTTCGTTCCACAGCGCGTCGATGCGTTCGAGGTTGCGGCGCAGGCCGGGCGTGATGGCGGGGGTGTCGGCGCGCAGCAGGGTGAAGTTGCAGACCGTGCGCATCACGGCAAAGCCGCTGTGCATTTCCGCTGCGGCGGAGCGCGCCCAGGCGCGGGCTTCGGCGTCCTGCGGCCAGATGTGCAGATGGCGCTCGGCCAGATACTCGGCGATGGCGAGGCTGTCCCACACCACCGTGCCGCCGTCGTGCAGCGCGGGCACTTGCGAAGTGGGCGAAAACGGCCGCCACTGCGCCCGCTGCGCGTCTTTGTCGTCGATAAAATGGTGCAGCGCTTCCTCAAAGGGGATGCCGCAGGCCTTCATCAGCAGCCAGGGACGCAGCGACCATGACGAGATGTGTTTGCTGCCGATATGCAGTCGGTACATATTTCTTCCTTCCGTTTTTCTTGTGGACATAAGGCCGTCTGAAACACAGACGGCCGCGCCATTTTAGCCCGAACGGCAGGCGGCGCGAAACGGGCGGTGCGTTTGGATTTTGTCGAAACCCGGCTTTGAAACGCCGCTTTCAGACGGCCGCGCAAACGTCAGGCCGTCTGAAAGCGAAATTCCGACGGCGGGCGGCTTTCAGACGGCCTCACGCCGTTTTTGTTACACTAGGGGCTGTTTTCCCCCGATAGAAAAACGATGCTGACCTACACCCCGCCCGAGATGCGCGCCGCGCCGCCGACGCATGAAAAACCGTGGATTCTGCTGCTTTTGGTCTTCGCCTGGCTGTGGCCGGGCGTGTTTTCGCACGACCTGTGGAAACCCGACGAAATTGCGGCCAACGAAGCGGTGAAACACGCGCTTGCGGGCGGCGGCTGGTGGCTGGCGCGGGGTTTGGACGGCGCACCCGAGGCCGGTCTGCCCTTTGTTTACGTCTGGCTGGCGGCGCAATGCCGCACGCTGTTCTCGCCGTGGCTTGCCGACGCCTATTCGGCGATGCGGCTGGCGGGCGTGTTTTTCACCGTGATTGGGCTGAGCGGCTGCGGCATGGCGGGCTTCCATCTGGCGGGGCGGCATCAGGGGCGCAGCGTGGTGCTAATTTTGATCGGCTGCGCCGGGCTGATTACCAACGCGCACCTGCTCGGCGGCGTGTCGGTGCAGTTTGCCGCGCTGGGGCTGTGCCTGTACGGACTGTCGGTGGCGCGGCGGCGGGCGATGTTCGCCGCGCTGCTTTTGGGCTCGGGCTGGGCGCTGTTGTCGGTGTCGGCGGGCTGGCTGGTGACGGCGGTGCTGATGTTTTCGGCTTTTGCCCTGCCGCTGGCGCCGCAATGGCGCAGCCGCCGTTTCGCAGCGGCGCTGGCGGGCGCGGCGGCGCTGGCGCTGCCGCTGGCGGCGCTCTATCCGCTCTCGCTGCACCGCGCTTCGCCCACCGCTTTCGACTGGTGGCTGCGGCAAAATGCGTTCGGCGTGTTCGGCGGTACGGAAACGTTTGCGCTGTCGTTTTCGCCCGTCTATTACCTGAAAAACTTGCTGTGGTTTGCCTTTCCCGCCTGGCCGCTGGCCTTGTGGACGTGCAGCCGCCGCGGCTTTTGGCGCGAAGACTGGGCGGCGCCCGCCGTGTTGTGGACGGCGGCGGCCTTGGCGCTGGCCTCGTGCACGCCCGCACACGATGCCGACAATCTCATCTGGCTGCTGCCGCCGCTCTCGCTTTTGGGCGCGGTGCGCCTCGATGCGCTGCGGCGCGGCGCGGCGGCGTTTTTCAACTGGTTCGGCATCATGATTTTCGGCCTCTTGGCGGCGTTTTTATGGCTGGGCTGGCTGGCGATGAATTTCGGCTGGCCGGCGAAGTTGGCCGAACGCTCGGCCTATTTCAGCCCGTATTACGTACCCGATTTCGACTGGATGCCGATGATTGTCGCCGTGCTGTTCACGCCCTTGTGGGTGCTGGCGGTGCGGCGGCGCAAGGTGCGCGGGCGGCAGGCGGTGACAAACTGGGCGGCGGGCATGACGCTGGTGTGGGCGCTGCTGATGACGTTGTTTCTGCCCTGGCTCGACGCGGCCAAAAGCTACCGCCCTGTGGTGGAGCGCATGGAAGCCGCCGCGCCCGCCGCACTCACATCGGGCGCCGAGTGCCTCGCCGTCGCCCGCGACGCCTACGCCGTGCGCACCGCCTGGGGCGAATACGGCAGCCTGCCGCTTGCCGTCGGCGGCGAAGCCTCCTGCCGCTACCGCCTGATCCGCAGCGAGCAGGCCGACGAAGCCGCCCCCGCAGGCTGGCGCGTGCTGTGGCAGGGCGCGCGCCCGCGCAGCAAACACGAGTTTTTCAGGCTTTTGGAAAAACAAGAGGCCGTCTGAAACCTGTTTTCTCTCCCGCCAGTACCCCTTCGGAGCATAAACGGGGGAGGGCTGGGGTAGGGCTGATGCCGCTGCGCTAACGTGCACGGAGCGGCGGTAGGCAAAAAGCGGTTCTGCGAACCGCCACCTCCACCCCAATCCTCTCCCGCGCTTTGGCGGCAGGGGAGGGAGCGGAACGGTCGTCAGCCGTAAAACAGAAAGAGGCCGTCTGAAAACCGCTTTTGCGGTTTTCAGACGGCCTGCCCCTTACCCGACGAAAGGAACACACCATGAAAACCACCGCAACCCTTCTGTCTGCCCTGCTTTTGGCGGCCTGCAACGTCTATCTGCCCGACACGGCAACGGGCGGCGCGCCGCTGGTTGTTTTGCCCGACGCAGCGCCCGCACGCGGCCTGATCCGCACGGGCGGCGGCGAATGTCTCGACGTCCACGGCGGCGACGGCAAAACCCTGATCCGCCACGCCTGCCACGGCCGCGCCAACCAGCAGTTCCGTTTTGACGCGGCAAGCGGCACCATCCGCCAAAACGGCGGCTGCCTCGATGTGGCGGGCGGGGAGCAGCGCGAGGGCACGCCCGTTATCCTCTACCGCTGCCACGGCGGCCGCAACCAGCAGTGGTATGACGAAGGCGCCGCGCTGGTAGCGGCCGCCAATCCGGCTCTGTGCCTCGACGCTTCCGACAGCCGCATCACCGTGCGCCGCTGTAACGGCAGCCCCGCCCAAGCCTTCTTTTGGTAAACGTGTCTGAGGCCGTCTGAAACCACGGTGGCCGACGATTCGACAGTCAAGCAAACGGAAATCCCATGAACCTCCCCATTCTCGCCGTCACCTCGGGCGAACCCACCGGCATCGGCCCCGACGTCTGCCTCGGTTTGGCGGAACACGACCTGCCCTGCCGCCCCGTCATCCTTGCCGACAAACATTTGTTGGCCGAACGCGCCGCGCAGTTGGGCAAAAACGTGCGCCTGCGCGATTACGCGCCGGACAACCGCGCCGAAGCGGGCACGCTGGAAGTGCTGCACATCCCGCTGGCCGCACCGTGCCAGGCAGGCCGTCTGAACGCCGCCAACGCGCCCTATGTGCTGCAACTGCTTGACACGGCATACGAAGGCATTGTGCGCGGCGAATTTGCCGCGATGGTGACCGCGCCGCTGCACAAGGGCATCATCAACGAGGCGACGGGCGCGTTTTTCAGCGGCCACACCGAATATCTGGCGGAAAAAAGCGGCACGGAGCGCGTGGTGATGATGCTCGCGGGCGGCGGCCTGCGCGTGGCGCTGGTAACGACCCATCTGCCGCTGAAAGACGTCGCCGCCGCCGTGAGCTTCGACGCCGTGTGCGAAACGGCGCGCATCCTCCACCGCGATTTGCGCGGCAAATTCAAAATCGCCGCTCCGCGCATACTGGTGGCCGGGCTGAACCCGCACGCGGGCGAAGGCGGCCATTTGGGACACGAGGAAAACGACGTCATTATCCCCGCGCTGGACAAGCTGCGCGGCGAAGGGTTGGACGTGCGCGGCCCTTATCCCGCCGACACGCTGTTCCAGCCCTTTATGCTGAAAGATGCTGATGCGGTGCTGGCGATGTACCACGATCAGGGTCTGCCCGTGTTGAAATACGCCTCCTTCGGGCGCGGCGTGAACATCACCCTCGGCCTGCCCTTCGTGCGCACCTCCGTCGACCACGGCACGGCGCTCGATTTGGCGGGCACGGGCAGAGCCGACGGCGGCAGCCTCGTCACCGCCGTTCAGACGGCCTTGGAGATGGTCGGCTGACATTCGGCTTTGGCAAGGCAAGAGGCCGTCTGAAAACCCAAAACAGGGTTTTCAGACGGCCTCTTTCGTTACCCGGCAATGTTATACATTGCAAATTCCAATGTAGCAAACAGACGGTTAAGGTTAAAATCGCGCGCTTTTTTGCAATTAAACGGAGAAAATATGTTACACAAACGCAATAAACTGCAACGGCTCTCTGCCGCCGTTGCCGCCGCCCTGCTGCTGCCCGCCCATACTTATGCCGATACCGATGCGGCCGTCGAAAGCGACGTGCTCGAACACGTCCGCGTGCGCGAAACCGCCAAGCAGCACACCAGCAATTACACCGTACCCGCCTCGTCCGCCGCCACCGGCATGAAGCTCACCCAGCGCGAAACGCCGCAATCCCTGTCGGTTGTTACCGAGCGGCAGATTGAAGACCAAAACCTCGACACCCTGCAGGAAGTGTTGAAACAAACCCCCGGCCTCTACCACAGCAAAATGGGCAACAACGCCACCGGCGACAGCAACTTCGCCTCGCGCGGCATCCCCATCGACAGCGTTACGGTAGACGGAAAATCCAAATTTCTCTACGAATCCAACAACATCCGCCAATTTACCAACAATCTCGACAGCGGCCTGTATGAAGAAGTCGCCGTCGTGCGCGGCGCAAGCGGCCTGGCCAACGGCGGACTGGGCGAAACCGGCGGCACGATTACCCTCACGCGCAAACAACCCCGCGCGCAAAACACCGTCAGCATCGGCGCCGACCTCGGCTCGTGGCGGCACTACCGCGCCCACCTCGATGCCAACGGCGCACTCAACAGCAGCAAAACCCTGCTCGGCCGCGCCGTCGTCATCACCGACCACGGCGGTGACTACCTGCCCTACTCCTCGCGCCACAACCACACCCTTTACGGCGTACTGGCCTACGATGTCAGCCCGCAAACCCGCTTGAGCGCCGGCGCAGAAATCCATGCAAACCGCAGCAGCGGCAGCTCGCGCTTCGGCTACCTCACCATCGCAGGCGACTACGCCACCGGCGACTTCGTACCCTTCCACGCCTCGCCGCGCAACAACTCATCTGCCCGCTGGGCATACAGCCGCGACAGCAGCAGCGAAGTATTCCTGTCTGCCCGCCACGAGTTTGACAACGGCTGGACGCTCAAAGGCGACTACAGCCACACCACCGGCCGCTTCGAGCAAATGTCCGGCATCGCAGGCACATATGAAATCAACCGCGACTACTCCGGCCTGGTCGAAGCCGAGTTTGGCAAAGGCCGTCTGAAAGAACACAACTTCAGCCTCAAGCTCGACGGCCGCTACCCGCTCTTTGGCCGCCAACACGACTTCAACGGCAGCATCAGCTATTTCAACAGCAAACAGCCCCTGTACAACTACAAAGAAGAGCGCATCCCCTTTGCCGACATGCGCCGCTTCGACGGCAACATCGCCCGCCCCGACTTCCAATACGACAGCGACGGCTTCCAAAACACCAAACAACTCACCGCCGCCGCCGCCACCCGCCTGCGCCTTACCGACCGCTGGTCGCTGATTGCAGGCGGCCGCTACACCCGTTGGCAATACCATTATTCCACCGAGCGCAACGGCTACACCGCCACCACGCGCGACGCCCACGTCTTCATCCCCTATCTGGGCACCACCTACGACATCACCCCCAACCTTTCCGCCTACACAAGCTACACCACCGTTTTCCGTCCGCAGGTACGCGACCTCGACATCAACGGCAACCCCGTATCCCCGCAGCGCGGCAAAACCTACGAAGCCGGCATCAAAGGCGCATGGCACGAAGGCCGTCTGAACGCCGCCGCCGCCGTATTCCTCAACCGCCGCGACCATCTGGCCGTCAAAGCAGGCAAACTCAACGGCAAAGACTACTACCGCGCCGAAGACCACACCAAAAACAAAGGCTGGGAACTCTCGCTCGGCGGCCGCCTGAGCGACAAATGGCTCATCAACGCCTCCTACGCCCGCTCCAAAACGCGCAACAGCAAAGGCATCCGCATCAAAACCTCGTATCCGGTGCACCTGTTCAAACTCTTCACCAGCTACGATGTTACCGACCGCCTCACGCTCGGCGGCAACGTCAACTGGCAAAGCCAAATCGACACCGTTGACGAATACTCGCCCAAAGACCCCGCCGCCCGCGCCGCCCTCGTCCAACGCGCCTACGCCACGCTGGATCTGATGGCCAAATACCGCATCGGCAAAAACACCCAAGTCGGTTTCCATGCCGAAAACGTGTTCGACAAAAAATACAAAACCATGCCCGACATCCATGTTTACGGCACACCGCGCAGCTATACCTTCTCGGTGAAGCATACGTTTTAGGGTGTAACAAAAAGGCCGTCTGAAACCCGATTTCAGACGGCCTTTTTGCTTTTCAGACGGCCTTGCTGCCGCGCGCAGCATTTTTTGTAACTATCTTTCCCAACTCTTCCGCTTGTCGCCGTTTGCCCGCATTTTTTTTGTAATCCGGTTACAAAAACGGCACGGCAGGCGTATAGTCCGCCTGTCTCTTTTCTTTCCACCGGCGCCATTTCGCGTGCGCCATCCAAGCAAAAAAAGGAGTTCCCTTATGGACAAGCTCGGTTTCAAACCGCTGCCCGCCGCCGTGGCGGCAGGGCTGGCGCTGCTGATTTGGTTTGCCGTTCCCGTGCCCGCAGGCGTGACGCCGCAGGCCTGGCATCTGCTGGCGATGTTTGTCGGCGTGATTGCGGCGATTATCGGCAAGGCGATGCCCATCGGCGCGCTGTCGATGGTGGCCATCATGCTGGTGGCGGTCACGGGCGTGACCAACGACAAGCCCGACGCGGCGGTCAAAGACGCGCTGTCGAGTTTCGCCAACCCGCTCATCTGGCTGATCGGCGTGTCCATCATGATTTCACGCGGCATCCTGAAAACCGGCCTCGGCGCGCGCATCGGCTATTACTTCATTTCCCTGTTCGGCAAAAAAACGCTGGGCATCGGCTACAGCCTCGCGCTCTCGGAGCTGATACTCGCACCGGTAACGCCGAGCAACACGGCACGCGGCGGCGGCATCATCCACCCCGTGATGAAGGCCATCGCTTCGAGCTACGATTCCGACCCCGAAAAAGGCACGCAAAACCGCATGGGCAAATATCTGGCGCTGGTGAACTACCACAGCAACCCCATCACCTCGGCCATGTTCATCACCGCCACCGCGCCCAATCCGCTGGTGGTGGACATCATCGCCAAAGCCACCGGCAACGACATCCATCTGAGCTGGGGCACTTGGGCGCTGGCGATGCTGCTGCCCGGCCTGGCCGCCATGGCGCTGATGCCGCTGGCGGTTTATTTCCTCTGCCCGCCCGAAATCAAGGCCACGCCCAACGCGGCGCAGTTTGCCAAAGACCGTCTGACCGAACAGGGGCCGATGAACCGCGGCGAAAAAATCATGCTCGCCATCTTCGCCCTGCTGCTCGTTTTATGGGCAGGCGTGCCCGCCATGCTCTTGGGCAGCGCCTTCGCCGTCGACCCCACCGCCACCGCCTTCATCGGCCTCTCGCTGCTTTTGCTCTCGGGCGTGCTCAGCTGGGACGACGTGCTGAAAGAAAAAAGCGCCTGGGACACCGTAACCTGGTTTGCCGCCCTCGTGATGATGGCCACTTTCCTCAACAAACTCGGCCTGATTGCCTGGTTTTCCGACGCGCTCAAAACGGGCATCGAGCAAACCGGCATGGGCTGGGCGGGCGCATCGGCGCTGCTGCTTCTGGTGTATCTGTACGCGCACTATATGTTCGCCAGCACCACCGCCCACATCACCGCCCACATCACCGCCATGTTCGCCGCCTTCTACGGCGCGGGCTTGGCGCTGGGCGCGCCGCCGATGGTGTTCGGCCTGATGATGGCCGCCGCTTCCAGCCTGATGATGACGCTCACCCACTACGCCACCGGCACCGCCCCCGTGGTGTTCGGCTCGGGCTACACCACGCTGGGCGAATGGTGGAAAACCGGCTTCGTCATGAGTGTCGCCAACCTGCTGGTGTTCGCCGTCGTCGGCGGCATCTGGTGGAAAGTGCTGGGCTACTGGTAAACCGCATCCGCTAAGGAGCGGCACAAAAAGGCCGTCTGAAAACGTTTTCAGACGGCCTTTTTGCCTTATTCTGCGTCTTTAAACCCGCGTTTCAAATGCACCGTGCGCATCAATGTCCGACCTACAGGCTTGTTTTCAGTCTGCCTTTTATAGCGGGCCAAAATAAAAAATCCATAACGTTGCTGCGCCTTGGATTTTCTATTTTGTTTCACTATATTTCGGAATCCCGCAGCAACGCGCCATCCCCTCAAGCAGGCAAAAACGCGATGTTCAAATTGTTGGCAAGCACCAACTCTTTGAATTTCTCCGTAAACACCCAAACCAGATTATCCGAATCCTCTTTGGCGCAATACTCAAACCCGCCCGCGTGTTCAAGGAAAACGGGCGGGTAGTCGACAAACCGTTCGCCGTCGATTTCGTAAAAATCGGATTGCTCAAAATCAACCAAGGCAAGCGACGGTTTGATTTTGCCTAAAAAGCACTTCAATTCCACATTTCGGATTTTGAGCACCGCAGGGAAAAACGCCAGCTCCTGTTCCAAATGCCCCGCCAGCTTGTGCACGAAACGCTCGGAAAACAAAGGCATTTTGGGAATGGTTTGGATAAAGTCGGTTTGCGAAATATTGTCGGGCGTATAGCCTTCCTGCGCGATAAAAACCGCTTGTTGCCGGTAACCGCCCTCACCGTACACAATAAAATCGCCAATGCCTGCGTCGGTTTGCTGTAAATCGGCATACGCGGCTTCGTTGTCCACAGCGGAATATAAGTTGTAGTATTTCATGCGTTTTCCTTTATTCGGAATGGGTTTGAAGGCAGCCTGAAAACGGTTTAACCCGCTTTTCAGGCTGCCTTTTGTGTTACTTCGCGTCCCTAAACCCGCGTTTCAAACGCGTCGTTGGGATTTGCCCACACCCGCCCCACGCGCTCACCGCCCGGCTCTCGCCCCGCTCTGCCCGCTTTGCTGATACAGCAGCTCCTGCGGCACGTCGTACAAGCCGCGCTGCAATGCTTTCACCGCGTTTTGATACTGCCCCATGCCGCCAAAAAGCCGGATGATTTTTTTCGGCGTGCCGATGTCGCTGAAGGGGGCGATGTTGAGCACCGATGTTTCTTCAAGCCGAATGCCTTCGTTCATGTATTTGTCTAACAGCGCGCTGAGCACTTGGCGGCACTCTGCGCTGTATGCCTGCAAAAAGCCGTCTTTTTGCAAACGGCGGGCGCGTTCGGCGCGGGTCATGGGCGCGCGGTTGTAGGCAAGGTGCAAAATCAGGTCGAACGGGTCCAAATCGGCGGCGTTGCCGTGGGCTTCCTGCAGCACTTCCAGCGGCAGGCCCTGTTCTTCCAGCGCGTCGAGTACGGCTTGTTTTTTGTCGGCGCCGTTCCACGCCTGCAAAAAGGTATCGAGCGTGGCGTATTGGTTCAGGATATTGCGTTTGCTGTAATCGGTCAGGCTTTCGGTAATCAAATCGCCGTTTTCGTCCAAGATTTGCACCTGTTCGCTTAACACGCGGATTTCTACGCCGCGCACGCGGATTTTTTTCTTCACTTCGCCGTCAACGGGCGGGACAAAGCCGCCGCCGTTTTCAGGCTGCCCGCTGCCGTCTGAATTATCCGTATCAGACGGCGTATCGGGGTTTTCAGGCTGCCCTTCGCCGTTGTCCGTTCCGTTGTCGTCGATGATGGACACGGGTTCGCCGTCAAAATCGGGGTCGGCAAACAGGTTGGTTACATTGCGAAAATCCATAATGGTGAAAAACTGCTTGCCGTAGGCGTCGTTGATGCGCGTGCCGCGGCCGATGATTTGCTTGAACTCGGTCATGGATTTGATTTCGTTATCGAGCACAATCAGCTTGCAGGTTTTGCAGTCCACGCCCGTGGTCATCAGCTTGGATGTGGTAACGATGGCGGGGTATTTTTCGTTGGGGTCGATAAAATTATCCAGCTGGGCTTTGCCTTCGGCGTTGTCGCCCGTAATACGCATAATGTATCTGTGGTTTGCCGCCACCCGTTCGCTGTTTTCCTTGATTAGGGCTTGGCGCATGCGCTCGGCGTGGTCGATGTCCACGCAAAAGACGATGGTTTTGGCAAAGGGGTCGTTGTCGTTCAGCCATTGGGTTACGCGGCGGGCGACGGCTGTCGTGCGCTCGTCGATAATCAGATGTTTTTCAAACTCTTCGCGTGCAAAAACCTTGTCTTCAATCAAATCGCCGTCGGTATCGGTTTTGCCCTTGGGCGGCCGCCAGCCGAGCAAGTCCTTGTCCAGCCCCACGCGGATAACCTTATACGGCGCAAGAAAACCGTCTTCGATGCCCTGTTTTAAAGAATAGGTGTAAACCGGCTCGCCGAAATAGCCGATATTGCTCACTTCCGTGCTTTCTTTGGGCGTGGCGGTCAAGCCCAAATGGGTGGCAGAGCTGAAATAATCCAACACCCGCCGCCACAGCGATTCTTCGCGCGCGCTGCCGCGATGGCATTCGTCCACCACAATCAAATCAAAAAACTCGGGTTTAAACTGGCGAAACGGCTCGCGTCCTTCATCGCCCGCCAGCTGCTGATACAGGCTCATATAGATTTCATACGAGCTGTCGAGCGTTTTGTTTTCCACTTTGGTGATGACTTTTTCAAAGGGGCGAAAATCGTTTTGAATGGTTTGGTCGATCAAAATATTGCGGTCGGCGAGATACAGCACGCGTTTTTTCAGCCCGCTTTTCATCAGCCGCCAGATGATTTGAAACGCGGTATAGGTTTTGCCCGTGCCCGTTGCCATTACCAAAAGCACGCGGTTTTGCCCGCCGCTTATCGCTTTTATTGTGCGGTCGATGGCGATGCGCTGGTAATAGCGCGGGGCAATGGGTTTGTTGCCGTCAAAATGGTAGTCGGACAAGAGTGCGCTTTCTTGGCCGTCTGAAAGACTGCTTTCGCCGCAAAACCTTGCCCACAGCTCGTCATAGCGCGGAAATTCGTTTAAAGCCAGCTCGCGGATTTTGCCCGTCAGGCGGTCGTGTTCCAAAAAGCCCCTGCCGTTGGAGGTGTACACAAAAGGAATATCCAGAATTTCGGCGTATTCCAAAGCCTGCTGCATCCCGTCGCCCAAGGGTTTGTCGCTGCGTTTGGCTTCCACAATCGCCAGCGGCGTGCGCCCGTTGGGGGCGGTGAGGATATAGTCCGCCTTTTTCTGCCTGCCGCGACGGGCGGTTTTGCCGTGCACCGACACTTTGCCGGCGGTGAACAGATATTCCATAAAAATCTGATGTTTCGCCCAGCCCGCCGCTTCAATCGCGGGGGTGATGCGGCGCAGTTTGACATCTTCTTCGGTGGGCTGCGGGGCTTGGCTCATGGGCTTCTCCTGTTTTGGGGCGTTGGGTTTAGGCGTTTTCCAGCGCGTCGATTTCGGCAAGCAGTGCGGACAGTTTTTCCACGATTGCTTGTTGTTCGGCAAGGGGGGGGAGGGGGATTAAAAGGTTCTTTGCGTCATTTGTCCCTAATCGTGGCATATCCATTCCGTATGTAAGCTGGTTAACGCTTGAAAGCATAAAGGGGCTGGTCATGCAAAACATAAGATATTGCGGATTGATTTTCCCAAAACCATTAAATGGGATAATTTCCGTACTGCAAAAACCGCTTTCATCAGCAACCACAACCTTTTTCAAATAAGGTCTGAGTTTGCCGTAAAGCACATCGCCCGCCACAAAACTGTTTTTTGAACTTTTCGGCGTTCGCTCCCTGTTTTTATCCAATAGGCGATAAGTTTCTTTTTCAATATCTTCCATCTCAACAATCAGCGAGCCTGCGGGAATTTTTTCAGACGGCGTTTGTTTGCCGATACCGTAATCGGTAACGTCCCCCAACCTAACCCAAACCCAATTCTCAGGAATATCAAACGGCACTTCGTCCGCCGTAACGGGGGCGGGGGCTTTGGTTTTTTTCAGGCTGCCTTTTGCCTGCAAAGCCTGTTTTTCGTTTTGGATTTGCAAAATCAGGTCGCGGGCGTGCTCTTGCGAGCGTTCATTCAAATCCCCCCTAACCGCAGCGGCAAGCACGGACGCGCGCAGCGTTTGCGGATAGGCTTTTTGCAGCGATGCGAGCGACTGTTCTTCGGCTTTCAGGCGGTCGATTTCGGCAAGCAGGCGGGTGAGTTTTTCCACTATGGCTTGTTGTTCGGCAAGGGGGGGAAGGGGGATTAACGTAGTAGAAATTTTTTCTACCGACAAACCAGGCTGGGCGGTTGATGTCGCATATTGATTTAAATTCAAAGCGGTTAAGAAATAGCCCGCCCATATCGGGTCGCAATCGGCAAAAGTTTGAACCACAACGGCGTGTTCGGTTGCATAAAATTTGCCTTTTGCCATGTTGATGTTGCCGCATAACGCACCTTGTCGCCCGATTAAAGGGAAATGACCTTCGCGGTTAAAGGATTTTGTATAGCCCCTGATGCCGTTTCCGCCAAAGCACGGATATTCGCCCTTTTCTAAAATTTCATTTGCCTTGATGTTTTTGCCCGCCTGCATAAAAAAAGCGTCCCCCAACCTAACCCAAACCCAATTCTCGGGAATCTCAAACGGCACTTCGTCCGCCGTAACGGGGGCGGGGGCTTTGGTTTTTTTCAGGCTGCCTTTTGCCTGCAAAGCCTGTTTTTCGTTTTGGATGCGCAAAAGCAGGTCGCGGGCGTTTTCAGACGACCTTTCAGTAAGTTCGCCCTTTATCGCGGCCTGTAAGACGGCGGCGCGCAGGGAATCGGCAAGCTGCGGGGTGTTCATTTATTCGCTCTCCGTTTCAGACGGCATGCCGATTAGGGCGCGGATGTTGGCAAGGGTCACGCCGATTTGCGTTTCTAATGCCCGATAGCCTGCTTCGTATTGGCGAAAGGCTTCGTCAAGGCTTAGCACTTTGGTTTCGTCGTTGGCATAGCCGCATAAATCGAGATTGACGCCGCCTGCCAAAATTTCTGCTTTGTCAAAGGCGCGGGCTTTAAAGCTGCCTTCTTGTTCATCGGCGATTTCTGTCCGTTTGGCCCACCAGCTTAGGCAGCCTGAAAGGTGTTCGGGCAAAAACGGGCGGGTTTTGGAAAAGGCGTTCCAGCCGTTGGGAATATCGACGCGGTAAAACCAGAGTTTTTCAGACGGCCGCTGCCCGTTTTCGGGTTTGTTGAAAAACAGGATATTGGTGGTAATGCTGGTGTAGGGGGCAAATACGCCGCTGGGCAGGCGCACGATGGTGTGCAAATCAAAATCGGTGAGTAGGCGGGTTTTGAGCGCGGTTTTGGCGGTGTCGTTGCCGAAGAGGAAGCCGTCGGGAATGATGATGGCGGCGCGTCCGCCTGCTTTGAGGCGGTAGAGGGCGAGGGCGATAAAGAGGTCGGCGGTTTCGCTGGAACGCAGTTCGGCGGGGAAGTTTTGCTTAATCAGTTCGAGCTCTTTGCCGCCGTAGGGCGGGTTCATCAGGATGATGTCGTGCAAATCCTGCGGCTGCACGTCGCGCACGTTTTGTTCCAGGGCGTTGCCGTGACGGATTTGCGGGCTGTCGATGTCGTGCAAAATCAGGTTGGTGATGCCCAAAAGGTGGGGCAGCGGTTTTTTTTCGATGCCGTACAGGCTTTGGTTCAGCGTTTCGCGGTCTTGCGGGGTTTTCACCTGCGGCTCGAGCGCGTTTAGGGCGGAAACGAGAAAGCCGCCGGTGCCTGCGGCAAAATCAGCCACGGTTTCGCCGAGTTTGGGCGCAATCACTTGAACCATAAAATCGGTTACGGCACGCGGGGTGTAAAACTCGCCGGCGTTGCCCGCGCTTTGCAGGCTTTTTAGGATGGTTTCATAAATCTCGCCAAAGGCGTGGCGCTCTTTGGTGTCGTCGAAGTCGATTTCGTCGATGGCGTTGATGAGCTGACGAAGGAGTACGCCGTTTTTCATAAAGTTTTTGGCGTCAAGAAATATATCGCGCACGATGCGCTGCTTTAAGGGGGTGTGTTCGCTGACGCGCAGGTTTTTGAGCGCGGGAAAGAGCTCGCGGTCGATAAAATCCAGCAGGGCTTCGCCGGTGAGCGCGTTGCCGTCTTTGTTATCCGTTGCCCAGTTTTGCCACTGGAAACGCGGCTCGATGATGGATTGGTAGGCGGGATCGACAATCGCCCAGTTTTCTTCTTTGTTGCCGTAGATTTTTAGGAACAAGAGCCAGGTGAGCTGTTCGATGCGCTGGGCGTCGCCGTTGATGCCGGCGTCGGAGCGCATGATGTCTTGGATGGATTTGGTGAAGGTGGTCATGGACATGGGGAATGCCTTTTTTTTTGGGGGTGTTGGTTGGGGCGGGTGTCGGGCATAAATGCCCGACCTACGGCGGCGGGGTTTTAACTTCGTTGAAGCCTGCGGCTTTCAGGCTGCCTTTTATCGTTTACTTCGCATCCCTAAACCCGCGCTTCAAATGCACCATCAGCAGCGCGACGGCGGCGGGCGTTACCCCTGAAATGCGCGATGCCTGCCCCAGCGTTTCGGGCTGGTGCTGGTTGAGTTTCTGCTGCACTTCGGCGGATAAGCCTTTGACTTTGGCGTAGTCCATGTTTTCAGGCAGCCTGAAAGTCTCTAAATCCCTGCGGCTGTTGATTTCTTCCTGCTGGCGGTCGATGTAGCCCTGGTATTTGACTTGGATTTCCACCTGTTCCACCACGTTTTCAGGCAGCGTGGCGGGCGGCCCTGCGTCGGGCAGGGTCATCAGGGTGGCGTAGTCGAGATTGGGGCGGCGCAACAGGTCGTGCAGGTTGGCTTCGCGGCTTAATTTTTGCCCGAACACGCGCATTTGTTCGGCTTCGGGCAGCTTTTGCGGCGTGTACCAAGTGGTTTTGAGCCGTTGGATTTCGCGCTCGACGGCGTCGCGTTTTTCGTTGAACGCGCGCCATTGGGCTTCGCCGATTAGGCCGATTTTGTAACCGTCTTCGGTTAAGCGCATATCGGCGTTGTCTTCGCGCAGCTGCAGGCGGTATTCGGCGCGGCTGGTGAACATGCGGTAGGGCTCGTTCACGCCTTTGGTAATCAAATCATCGACTAATACGCCCAGATACGCCTGTTCGCGGCGCAGAATCAGCGGCGCTTGTTCGCGCACATACTGCACGGCGTTTGCGCCTGCCAATAAGCCTTGCGCGGCGGCTTCTTCGTAGCCCGTTGTGCCGTTGATTTGCCCAGCGAAAAACAGGCCGCCGATGGTTTTGGTTTCCAAGCTGGCTTTGAGGTTGCGCGGATCGAAGTAGTCGTATTCGATGGCGTAACCGGGGCGCAGGATGTGGGCGTTTTCCAAGCCTTTCATCGAGCGCACAAGGGCGAGTTGAATATCAAACGGCAAGCTGGTGGAGATGCCGTTGGGGTAGTATTCGTGGGTAGTCAGGCCTTCGGGCTCTAGGAAAATCTGGTGGCTGTCTTTGTCGGCGAAGCGGTTGATTTTGTCTTCGATAGACGGGCAGTAGCGCGGGCCGACGCCTTCGATTTTGCCGGTAAACATCGGGCTGCGGTCGAAGCCGGTGCGGATAATTTCGTGTGTTTTCAAGTTGGTGTGGGTAATCCAGCACGACACTTGGCGCGGGTGCAGCGCCGCGTTGCCACGCACGGACATCACGGGTATCGGCGTATCGCCCGGCTGCTCTTCCAACACGGAAAAATCAA
>CAMURX010000009.1 GCA_947097615.1 uncultured Neisseria sp.
AGCTGCTCGGTGATGATGTTGTCGATGCCCTGGTTGTGCAGCATTTCGGGGATTTCGTAAATGCTTTCGGCGTCGTAGCTGCCGACCACGGCGCGCTCTTCCACGTTGCAGAACAGGGCGATTTTGCGACGTTCGTCTTCGGGCAGGATTCTGTCCATGCGGCAGATGAGTACGTCGGGCTGGATGCCGATTTCGCGCAATTCTTTGACAGAGTGCTGCGTAGGCTTGGTTTTGATTTCGCCTGCGGCGGCGATGTAGGGAACGTAGCTCAAGTGTACAAATAGCGTGTTGCTGCGGCCGAGCTGGCTGCGCATCTGGCGGATGGCTTCGAGAAACGGCAGCGATTCGATGTCGCCCACCGTGCCGCCGATTTCGACGATGGCCACGTCGTAGCCTGCCGCGCCTTCGTGGATGCGGCGTTTGATTTCATCGGTAATGTGCGGAATCACTTGCACCGTGCCACCCAGATAGTCGCCGCGCCGCTCTTTCATGATGACGTTTTCGTACACTTGACCGGTGGAGAAGCTGTTGCGGCGGGTGAGCGTGGCGTTGATGAAACGCTCGTAGTGGCCTAAGTCGAGGTCGGTTTCCGCACCGTCGTCGGTAACGAACACTTCGCCGTGTTGGAACGGGCTCATCGTGCCGGGATCGACGTTGATATACGGATCGAGCTTGAGCATGGTCACGTTCAGGCCGCGCGATTCGAGGATGGTGGCAATAGAAGCGGCGGCGATACCTTTACCAAGTGAAGATACGACGCCGCCGGTTACGAAGATGAATTTAGTCATGATGATACCGCTTTGTTGGAATGCGCGATTTTAGCGTTTCCCGCCTGATGCCGCAATAACGCGAGGCCGTCTGAAAACTTTTCAGACGGCCTTTTCGCGTGTTCGGACGGCCTGTTGCGCCCTATTCGCTGTCGCTGTATCCGCGCAGGTAGCGGATGCGTTCGCGGGTTTGGCGGGTGTCGCATTGCAGGCGCAGGTATTCGGCCTGTTCAGGGCTGTCGGCCTGCGCGGCGGCGCGGCGGCAGTTGGCGGTTTTGCGGTTGATCCATTCGCGCTGCTCGTCTTGCAAGCCTTGTTGGACGGTGGGTTCGAGGTTGCGCCAGAGGGCGTTGATTTCGCTGTCGGCCGCTCGGTGGTCGTCTTTGGCGCGGTCGATTTCGTCGTCGGACACGGCGGGCTTGGCGGCTTCTTCGTTACGCAGCGGCGGGGTCAGTACTTCGGGCGCGGGGGCGGCGTTGTCAGCAGCGGCAGACGCGGCCTGCGGCTCTGACGCGGGTTCTTCGACGATTTCGATTTTGCCGCCGCTTTTTGCCATTTTCAGCGCGTCTTCGAGCGAAACGGCTTTGCCGTCTACCAGCAGTAGGCTTTTGATGCCGTAGGGCAGGAGCGCGCCGGAGAGGGCGTTGGCGGCGGCGGCCAGACCGTTGTCGGCGTAGGTGACGGAGAAGGTGCCGTCTTCGGCGCGGGCGGGGGTGTATTTGAGGGTTTGCGCGAACGTGCCGCTGCCGTTGTAATTCAGGCCGCTGCCGAGGATGCGTTCGGCGATGACTTTGTCGAGCGGCTTGTCGCCGTAAATCAGCGGGGCGTTGGTGTGTGCGGTTTTCAGGCTGTCGGCCGGCAGGGTGATGTTCAGCGCGGCTTGGCAGAAGGGGCGCGTGCTGCTGTTGTCCTGCTGCGGGTTATCGAGGGAGAAGGTCATTTGCGCGGCGGCGGCGATGACTTTGTCGGCATCGACAAACTGGCGCACGTCGTTGCGCGCGAAGGTCTGCGCCTGCTCGCGCACGCTCTGCTGCAAGGTGTTTTGGATGTTTTGCAGCACGGCCGGGTCGGCGCAGGCCAAATCGGCAGGTTGGGGCTCTTCTTTTTTGCCGCAGGCAGCCAGGAGGCAGACGAGGGCGGCGGCGGAGAGAAGGGGGTGGACGGATGCGGTCATTCGGATTCCTTTCTTTGGGAACGGAGGTTTTTCAGACGGCCTAAGTGTTTCGCAGCGGGAGGCCGTCTGAAAAAGACGGGGCATCATAGCAAAAGCACCCGCGCAGGTTAAGCTGCGGCGGGTGCTTTTGCTTTCGCTTTACTTATTTCTTCAAGAATTCGACGAAGCCCGACAGAATCAGGGCGTTGATGATGTCGACGAAGAAGGCGCCCACCATCGGCACAATCAGGAAGGCTTTGTGCGAGGGGCCGAAGCTCTGGGTGATGGACTGCATATTGGCGACGGCGGTCGGCGTTGCGCCGAGGCCGAAGCCGCAGTGTCCGGCGGAGAGGACGGCGGCATCATAGTCGCGTCCCATCACGACGTAGGTGACGAAGGTGGCGTAGAGAATCATCACTACGGTCTGCACGGCCAGGATGATAGCCATCGGTCCGGCCATGCCGGCCAGCTGCCACAGTTTCAAGTCCAGCAGGGCGATGGCGAGGAACAGCGACAGCGAGGCGTTGCCGAATACGTCGACGGCGCGGTCGAACATATTGAGTTTGAAACCGATGGTCAGGATGTTGCGCAGCACGACGCCTGCGAACAGACACCAAACGAATTTGGGCAGGTCAAAGAAGAAATACTCTTTGTCGTAGCCGTCGACGATTTCGGCAAACGCCAGACAGGCGGCGAACATGGCCAGCGTTTCGATGGCGGAATCGGCGGTAATCAGGCGTACTTTGTCGTGGTTTTCAAACACGTCGTCGGCGCTGTTGTCTTCCTGCGCGGCGGCGCGGTCGATTTTCTGCCGTCCCTGTTTGTTAATCAGGCGGCGGGCGACGGGGCCGCCGATCAGGCCGCCGAAAACGAGGCCGAAGGTGGCGGCGGCGATGCCCAAACCGGTTGCGCCGACAAAGCCGAATTTCTGCTCAAAAGTCGGCCCCCACGCGCCCGCCGTGCCGTGGCCGCCGGTAAGCGTAATCGAACCGGCAATCAGGCCGAGCAGCGGGTCTTGTCCCAAAGCGGAAGCCAGGCCGACGCCGACGGCGTTCTGCACAAGGATGAACGCGCCCACGACAAGGGTAAACACCACCAGCGGCACCCCGCCCGCTTTCAGGCGCGAGAAATCGGCGCTCAGGCCGATGGAGGTGAAGAAAATCAGCATGAAGGCGGTTTGCAGCGATTTGTCGAACTGGAAGCTGACGCCGTAAACCGAGTGGAGCACGGTCAGCACCAATGCGGCCAACAGGCCGCCCGACACCGGTTCGGGGATGTTGAAGTCTTGCAGGAATTTGATTTTTTTCACCATCATTCTGCCGATCAGCAGCACGATGGTGGCGGCAATCAAGGTGTAATAGCCGTTGAAAACCCATGCGTTGTCTTGCATAAATGCTCCTCTTCGTTTGCGTAAAGCTAAAATATGTTAAGGCGGGCAATATTAAGGGCATGCGCGGTGCTTTGTCAAAACCGCTGCCTCGGACGGCAGGCTCGGGATGCGGAAAGGCCGTCTGAAAACGGCGTCGGCTGCGGGGCAGACGGTTTTCAGACGGCCTTTTCGGTTTGGCGGCCTTAGTGTGCTGGCAATCAGCCTTGCGGCGCGGGCAGGGAAAGTTCGGGTTCGCCCAGCGTCAGAGCACGCAGGCGCTGTTCCTGCGCGGCGGCTTCGTCGCCCGTTTTGTCGAAAACTTTGGCCAGCGCCAAACGCGCCTGCGGACTGTCGTGTTCGGCGATGGCGGCTTCCAGATAACCCTGCGCCTTGCCCCAAAGCTGCCTGTTTTCGGCCAGTTGGCCGAGGGCGAGCAGGAGGGCGGCGTCTTTTTGGCGCGTTTTCAGCCAGCCTTCGGCGGCATCGAGCGCTTTGAGACGGTCTTTGTCGGCGAGGAATGAAGCGCTGCGCACGAAAGGCGGCAGCAGGTCGGCGCGGCCGTTTTGCGGATAATGTTTTTCCACCCATGCGGCGGCGGCGGCATACAGGCCGAGGTTTTCGTATTTTTCGGCTACGGCAGCACACAGCGCGCCGTTTTTCACTTCGTCGGGAATCCGCTTCAAAACGCGTTTGAGGCCGTCTGAATCCGAGGCTTCGGCCAGCAGGCGGCGGTATGCCCAGTCGCGGTACTGCGCCGCTTCGTGCGGATTGGCAGCGTTTTGTTTTTGCAGATCGTCGGTTTTGTCGAGCACTTCGGCGGCGTCACCGTGGTCGAAGGCATAACGCAGCTGCAAACGCAGCAGGCGGGTGAGGCGCGGGCTGATTTTAGCGGCGGCGGCCAGGTTTTCTTCGGCGGCGGGGTAGTCGCGGCGGTTGAGCGCGTCTTCGGCCAGCATCAGATAACGCGAAAGCTGGGCGGCAGCGGGCAGCGCGGCGATTTCGTGCAGGTAGCGGTCGCGCAGCGCGGCGTCGTTCATGCGGTCGGCGGCATGGGCGGCAATCATCAGCGCCAGCGAGCGGCTTTCGCCCGCTTCTTTGTTGGCGAGGACTTTGGCGGCTTCCTGTTCGGCTTTCTGGTATTTGCCCTCGAAATAGGCCAAACCGGCGGCGTTCAGGTTGCTGCCCGCTTTGCGGCCTTTGCGCACGGTGCCGAAGCGTTGCAGGCGGGCGGGCACGTTAAACAGGCCGCCCAAAAGCTGGATAACAATGTAAAGCAGCACCACGGCCACAATCAGCGCGGGCACGAAGAGTTTCAAATCGACGCGTGCCAGCGTGTTGCCGACGGCGAAATAGACGTTGCCGCCGAACATGGTGGAGGCCACCGACAGGGCGACGCCTGCGGCGAAGAGGACGATTAACCACAGCAGCGCTTTCATGCCGCACCGCCTTTCGCTTTGGCCGGCTCGGCAGCTTTGGGCGCGGCGGGCTTGGCGTCTTTATTGCCGCCCTCGGCCGGTTTGGCGGTTTTTTCAGACGACTTCTCGGCCGCTTTGTCTCCCGCCTTGTCGGCTTTCGGCGCTTCCTGCGTTTTGGCTTCCTGCGCTTTTTCAGACGGCGCGGCAGGAGCGGAGGCGGGCTGCGCGGCTGCTTCGGAAGCGGCGGTTTCGGCTTTTTCAGACGGCGTTACGGCGGAGGCGGGTGCTTCCTGCGGCGCGGTTTTGACATCGTCCAAGCGCACGGCAACCGTGCCGCGCACGGTGTCCTGATAGGCACGCACGGCGGCCAAGCTGGCTTTGAGCGACTCGTTCGACACTTGGCGCATATCGAGCGATTTGAGGTCGGACAATTCTTTCAGCCAGGCCTGCGTGGCGGGCGAGCGGCTGTCGAAATACTGTTTTACCGCCGCTTCGGCGGCGTTCAAATCGCTCAGGAACACTTCGCCGTTGTGCTGCATCAGGGCGATGCGGGCGTCGAGCAGGCGCAGGCGCAGGTTTTCGCGCACGAAATAAGCCTGGTCGGGCGCGAGTAGCATGGCATCGCTGCTGTCGAGCCTGCGCACTTCCACCAGCCTGCCCAGCTCGGTCAGGGTTTTGCTCCATGTACGCCGCCACCACGAAGCGTTCGGGTCGTCCTGCGGTTCGGGTTCGGCGCGTCCGGGCTGCAAGGTGCTTTCCAACACCAGCGGCATGCCCGACACGGCGGCTTCGAGGCGGTCGAGGCGCAGCGCGGTGCCCGAAACGTCAAGGTACGGGCGGTTTTTCAGCGCCGCCAAATCGCTGCTGACGGCCTGTTTGATCGGCAGCAGGTCGGCCTGGTCGAAGCGGCTCAGGCGGCTTTCGATGTTTTCCAAAACGGTTACCGCCACGGGCACGTTGCCCGAAAGCAGAAGCTGCTGCGAAGCCATGTTCAGCGTGGCTTCGGTTTCGTCCACCAGCCAGTCGGCGCGGCTGCGCAGCAGCTCCTGATAGGCGCGGGAGGTGTTGTCGATGCGCTCGCGGTCGGCTCTTTGGCCGTCTGAAAGCTGCATCAGCGCGGCGGCCAGCTCGGCCTGGCGGCGGTTGTTTTCCTGCAAGATTTTGGCGTTTTCGCTCTCGCCGACGGCGGCCTGGTCGATTTTCTGCGCGAAGGCCATTTCCTGCATTTTCAGCACGTTTTGTCCCTGCACGAACAAAAAGCCGCTGGCGCCAACGGCCAGCAGCGCCAGCACCAGCGCGCCTGCGGCCAAGCCGCGGCCGCCGCTTTGGCGAATAACGACGGGGGCGGGGGCGTTTTGCGCACCCGCAGCGGCAGAAGCGCTTTCAGACGGCCTGTTTTCGTTTAGGCCGTCTGAAAGCGCTGTGTTCGGGGTTTCGGGCTGAGCGCCGTTGCCGGCGGGGGTTTTATCGGTTTCTTGTCCGCTCATCGGTTTGCTCCGTGTATCGGTTTAAGGTGTCGGCATCGAGCGATTCGATCACTGCGACGCGCTCTGCGCCTGCCGCGTAAAGGGCTTCGGCGACGCGTTTGTGGTGGGTGAAGTATAGCAAGGATTGCAGCGTTTGCCTAAACGGCGGCGGCGCGCCTGCGAAGAGACCGCGCACCGCTTCGCCCGAGGCAACCCATGCCGCGTCGGGCCGGGCAGCGGCCACGGCAGGCCAATCTATCGCGGCAGGCCGTCTGAAATACACTTCGGCGGCGCTCACGGAAAACCCGCGCCGCCGCAGCGCGTCGGCGAGCCATTCGCGCCCGCCCTTCCCGCGCACAATCAGGATTTCTGCGCCGCGCGGCAGGGTATCCCACACGTCCATTCTCAACACCGATTCGCTGTCTTTGCCGTCAGCAGGGGCGAGCACGGGGTGCGGGCAGCGGGCTTGCAGGACTTTGCGGCTGGCCTCGCCGACGGCAATCTGCACGATGCGGCCGTCTGAAAAATCGAGATGCGGCGCGGCGGCGGCCACGGCGGAGGGGCTGACCCAGAACACGGCGGCGGCCGTCTGAAAGCGTGCGGGCAACGCGGCGAGGGCGGCGGCATCGGGTTCGATCAGAAAGGGGGCGGCAACGATGCCGCGCCAGCCCGCGGCGGCGCAGGTTTGCAGGTCGGCGGCTGCCTGTTCGGGCGGGCGGACGATCAGAAGGGTTTTCATGGCGGATGGAGGTTGGATGGGAGAGGGCATCAGGCCGTCTGAAACACGGGAACCTGTTTCTGAAACCTGTTTCTGCGGGGCGGCGGCGCTGGGTTCGGCGGGCGTTTAATCCTGTTTTTGCGCCTGTTCGGCCAGCACGGCGTCGATCAGGGCTTCGGCGTCCTGTTCGGCCAGGCGTTTGGCGACGGCGCGGCCGAGGGCGTCGGCGTAAGCGGCGGGGGCTTGGGCAGCGGCTTGGATGATAACCGAGCCGTCGGGATGGCCGACGAGACCGCGCAGGGTGAGCGTGCCGTCGTCTTCGGTGCAGTAGGCGGCCAGCGGGATTTGGCAGCTGCCGCCGAGGGCGCGGGCAAGGGCGCGTTCGGCGGTGACGCAGGCGGCGGTGGCAGGGTGGTTGAGGGAGGCGAGGACGCTGAGGAGGTCGGTGCGGTGTGCGGCGGTTTCGATGCCGAGCGCGCCTTGTCCTGCGGCGGGCAGGCTGTCGGCGGGGCTGAGGATTTCACGGATGCGGCCGTCGAGGCCGAGGCGTTGCAGTCCGGCGGCGGCGAGGATGATGGCGTCGTAGTCGCCGTTGTCGAGTTTGGCGAGGCGGGTCTGCACGTTGCCGCGCAGGGGTTTGATAAGGAGCTTGGGGTATTTGGCACGCAGCTGGGCTTCGCGGCGCAGGCTGGATGTGCCGACAATGGCGCCGTCGGGCAGTTCGGCGAGGCTGTCGTAGCGGTTGGAGACGAGTGCGTCGAAGGGGCTGGCGCGCTCGCCGATGGCGGCGAGGGCGAAGCCGTCGGGCAGCTCCATGGGCACGTCTTTTACCGAGTGGACGGCCAAGTCGGCGCGGCCGTCGGCCAGTGCTTGTTCGAGTTCTTTGACGAAAAGTCCTTTGCCGCCGACTTTGGACAGGGTGCGGTCGAGGATTTGGTCGCCGCGCGTGGTCATGCCGAGGATGGTGATGTCACAGGCGGGATAGAGGGCTTTCAGACGGCCTTTGATGTGTTCGGCCTGCCACATGGCCAGGGCGCTTTCGCGGCTGGCGATAACGAGTTTTGCGGGTGCGTTCACGGGTTGTCCTTGCTGTGGAAAATGCGGCGTAGTTTAACAGAAAGGCCGTCTGAAAAGGCGGCGGGGCGCTTTCAGACGGCCTTTTGACGGCATCGCTGCGTTAGGTGCTTGCGGCGGCGAGGGTGATTTTCGGCGTGTAGAGTATATCGAAGGTGGGCTTGTTGATCATGTCGGCGAGGGTGAATTTGTCGAGGTGGTCGAGAAAGGCTTTGCCCGCGTCGTTGAGCACGGCGGTGAGCAGGCAGCAGGAGGTGAGCAGGCACTGGTTGCCCGCGCCCATGCATTCGACCAGCTTCATCGGCTCCATATGGCGCACGACATCGCCGATGCGGATGAGCTCGGCGCGCCGCCGCAGCCGCAGGCCGCCGCCTTTGCCGCGCACGCTTTCAAGAAAACCGCCTTTTACGAGGGCGGTGACGACTTTCATCAGATGGCTTTTGGAGATGCCGTAGACTTCGGCGATGGAGGAGATGTTGACCAGGTCTTCGTTGTTCACTGCGGCGTAGGCCAAAACGCGCAGCGCATAGTCGGTTTGTTGGGTCAGGTACATATTGCCAGCGCAATGTTAAAGTTTCATAATATGTGCAACATTATACACAAACCGCCCGCAGCCGTAGGACAAAAACAATGAAACGCCACCCTGCCCTCATCCCCCTGTCGCACGAGCACCACCACACACTCGCCCTGTGCACGCGCATCCTGCGCCATCCCGAAACCGACCATTCCGCCGACATCAACGAACACTACATCGACTTGGAAAAACACTTCGTCCACGAAGAAACCATGTTCGCCCCGCTGTGGGAAAAACTCGGCCGCGACGAGCTGCGCGGCCGCTTCGAAGCCGAACACACCCAATTGCGCGAAATGCACGTTTCCCCCGACTACACCAATCCCGCCTGGAACGTGAAATTCGCCACCCTGCTGCGCGACCACGCCCGTTTTGAAGAGCGCGAACTCTTCCCCGCCGTCGAAACCCTGCTGCCGCCCGCAGAATGACAAAAAGGCCGTCTGAAAAAACGGTTTTCACCCGTTTCAGGCGGCCTCAAACACGAAAAACCAAACCACAAGAAAACACACCGCCATGAACTTCTCCAAACACCCCGTCTGGGCGATGGCCTTCCGCCCGCTCTACTCCCTCACCGCCATCTACGGCGCGGTTTCCGTCCTCCTCTGGGGCTTCGGCTACCAAGGCACTTCCGCTCTGCCCGGCTTCTTCTGGCACGCCCACGAAATGATTTGGGGCTACGCCGGCGGCGTGGTCGTCGCCTTCCTGCTCACCGCCGTCGCCACCTGGACAAAACAGCCGCCCGTCGGCGGCGGCAGGCTGATTCTGCTGGTCGCCTGCTGGCTACTGGCACGCCTCTTCTCCTTCATCCCGCAAACCGCCCTCCTCTCCGGCCTCTGCGGCACCGCCTTCTACTGGCTCGCCGCCTACTACATGGGACAATCCGTCTTCGCGGCCAAAAGCAGCCGCAACTACATCGCCGTTGCCGCTCTCGTTCTGATGGGGCTGACCCTCGCCGTCTTCCACACCGCCCTCTCCAACGGCAACACCGCATCATTGCAGCAAAACCTGTTTGCCGGGCTGGTGATGGTGGCAGGCTTTATCGGCCTGATCGGCTCGCGCATCATCGCCTTCTTCACCTCGCGCCGCCTCAACACCCCGCAGCCCGCCTCGCCGCAATGGGCGCTGGTCGCCCCCCTCGCCCTGCCCATGCTGATGGCCGCCCTGATGTCCCTTCACACCGCCCTGCCGCTGGCCGCCTTCTGCGGCATCGCCTGCGGCATCCTCGGCCTCGTGCAGACCGTGCGCTGGTGGGCGAAAGGCACGGCCAAAGAGCCGCTGTTGTGGACATTGCACGCAGGCTACGCCGCCACCGCCCTCGGCCTGATTGTGATGGGCATCGGCCAATGGCAGCCGCAGCTGATGAGCGCGGGCGTGCACTTCGTTGCCGTCGGCGGCATCGGTATGCTCACCGTCAGCATGATGACCCGCACCGCCCTCGGCCACACCGGCCGCAACCTCTACCCCGCGCCCAAACCCATGCCCACGGCCTTCTTGCTGATGCTCGCCGCCCTGCTTGTCCGCGTCCTCGCCGCCGTCATGCTCTACGTCAACCAAACCGGCTACCAGCACAGCCTGCGCCTCTCCGCCGCCCTCTTCGCCGCCTCCCTGCTGATGTACGCCTGGCGCTACACCCCCTGGCTGCTGCGCCCGCGCCTCGACGGCAAACCCGGCTGACCCGCCGCCCTGCCGAAACAAAAGGCCGTCTGAAAAATTCAGACGGCCTTTTGCCGTTGCCGCACGGGAAATTAACGGTATGAAACAGACAGGAGGCCGTCTGAAAAATGCGGGCGGGGGATTCAGACGGCCTTGGGAACAAGAGGCCGTCTGAAAACGAAGTTTCAACAAAATACAGTGAAAAAAGATACAAGGCAGCAAGCCGCAAACAGTATGGGGAATACGATAAAGCACAACAACGCCGTAGATTTTTGTGTTGGCTCACTATAAAAAAGAAAAGATTTCAGACGGCCTCTTATCCGATTTGGCAGCCCTGCCTGCGCTTGCCGCCCCGCAGACGGGATATGCAGCTAAGACGGAGTACGCGGCGTATCGGCAGTTTCAGAAACGCCATTCCCATGTTTATGTTTCGCAGAGGTGCTGGCAGAAACGGACTTTTCGGCAGAACACCAAAGGCCGTCTGAAATGTGGCGCAGCCGAAACTATTTCACGCGGCAGCCTGTGGCTTCGGCGGCTTGGCAAACGCAGCCGTAAAACAGGCGGCTGGTTTCGGCATCGTAGTGTTTGGGCGAGAGGGGCGCCAGTTGGTCTGCATGGAATACGCCGTAGGGGGTTTGCGGGTGCGGGCGGCAGTCTTCGGCTTCTTCCAGCAGGCGGTCGGCATGGGCGGTTTTTTGCTGACGAATCAGGTCGGCAAGGGCTTCATAAAACGGCTGGGTTTGGCGGACGATGCAGTTGCTCGGCGAGGGTTTGGCGGTGCTGAAATCGTAATTGGCGATGGTGCAGACCAATAGTTCGGCTTGGCTGAAATCGGCGTTTTCCAACGGAGTTTGGGCGTCTTGTTTCGCCAACGAAAATTCGCCGCGAAAAAAGCAGTCTTTCAGGCTGCCTGAAAAGGTGCAGTTTTTCATCGGCGTGGCGTCAAAATCGGCTTTGTGGATGTCGCCTTCGAAGGTGCAGTTTTCCAGCAGGCTGTGCAGAAAGGTCAGGCGGCTGGATTTTTTGATGCGGGTGAAGCGGCAGTTTTGCAGGGTGGCGCGGGCGAAGGCGATGTTTTTGGGGAAGGTGCAGCCGTCAAAGTCGCAGGCGACAAGGTGCGCGCCGAGTCCGCCGAAGTTGGCGGCGTTTTTGGCTTTGAAGGTGCTGCCGTTGAAGCGGACGTTGTCAAAGCGCATGGTTTCGCCGTCGTTTTGGTGGGCAACGGATACGTCCGACCACTGCGAGCCGGAAAAGTCGGCATCGCGCAAAACGCCCCTGTGCGGGATAAGAAGGCCGGCGGGGAATTGCGCTATCGGTGGCAGTTTGGCGATTTCTTCTTGGCTGCGCTCGTCGCCAATCAGTTGGATGCCGCGAAAGTCCAGCAGTCCGTCTTCGGTGCGGTCGAAGGGGGAGATAGTGAGGTTTTGCGTGGCGGCAAGGATTTGGCGGGTGTTGCCGAGGGTGTGCCAGCGTTTTTTGAGGGAGGCGGGGATGGGCATGGTTTTTTTCTTGGAGACGGTGGGGTTTCAGGCTGCCGCCGCTTCTGCGCTACGCACGGCGGACGGACGGTTTTCAGACGGCCTCCGATAAAAAAGGCTGCCCGCTAAAAAACGGAGCAGCCTGTGATTGTCGGGTTTACTGGCTCAATACGTCCACGCCTTTGGGCGGGGTGAATTTGAATGCGCTGCGTGAAAGTTTCGGATGGGTGTCGACGGCGGAGAAGCGGATGGCGGTGTGGTTGCCGAAGCCGTCTTGCAGTTCCATCGCCGCCAGGGTGTCGCCTTTGAAGCCGATGCGGATAAAGCGGTAGCCGGCGTTGTTTTTCTTCGGCGTGGCCAGAACATAGTCTATGCCTTCGGCCGAGCCGTCTTCTTTCAGGCTGTAGCTGGCGGCCAGCGCGGTTTTGTCGGAGAGGATGGCGGCGGGGCTGTCGCCAATGGCCTGCGCTTGGTCGGATTTGGTGACCTGTTTCAAGTCGGCGTCGTAAAGCCAGATGTGCGTGCCGTCGCCAACAATGGTTTGTTTGTAGGGTTTGGCGTATTCCCATTTGAAGAGGCCGGGGCGGAGGATTTGGAAGGTGCCGCCGGATGTTTGCGTTTTCTTTTTGCTTTTCACGGTTTGGCTGAACGTGCCGCTGAGGCCGTCGGCGTCGCTGTTGAATTTTTGCAGGGCGTCGACGGCGCCGGCCTGGGCGAAGCCTGCGGCGCAGGCGAGTGCGGCGGCGGCGGTTTTGAACCATGTGGTGCGTTTCATGCGGTGTCCTTACGGTGGGTTGCAACGGGCGGCAGTATAAAGGCTGGCCGTGTGCAGGCAAGTGCCGCGCGCGGCGTTTAATTTGTGTAAAGCGGATAATGCTTTGTGCGGTAAGCGGTTTTGGTTTTCAGACGGCCTTTCGTTTTGACATTTATTTAACCCGCCGCCACGTTTTTACGCACCGAACGGGCGGCAAAAACCCCCGCAGGCGGCAGGGCGTGCGGGGGCGGAAACGGCATCAAGCGGCTTATTCTTCGATAACGATGCGGGCGTTGAGCGGCTGCACGGGGCGGTTGTTTTCTTGGCCGATCATGGCGCGCATGGCGTCAAGCTGGGCTTCGCTCGCGGCAACGGGGGTTTTGAACACGACCCAGTTCACGCCCTCGCTGCACGGCGGCGTGGTCAGCGAGCCGTTCAGGCGGAAGTGGCGGCGGTCTTTCGGAAAGAGGGGCATGACGTCGAGTTTGCCGCTCAGCGCCGTTTTTTCGCCGCTTTGCAGTTTTTTCGCCAGCAGTGGTTTGAGCGCGGGGTTTTCACGGCCTTTGGTGAAAACGGCGCCGAGTACGGCCAGCTCGCCCGTGTCGGACTGGTGGACAAAATGGACTTCCATCGGATAGGCGTTGCCGCGGAAGGTGTGTTCGCTGGGCGTGTGGAAATGAAACTGCTTGAACGTGAATGTTTTACCGCCGAGGCTGATGGTTTGCGGCTGCCCTTCGGGCGTGGCCTGGATGGTGTGGCCGTTGTTTTCCACGGTGTAGGCGGAGGGCTCGTAGGCGAATTTCACGCTGTTGCCCGCGGCCGCCTGTGCGGAGCCGAAATCGACGGGCGACTGGTTTTTGCCGCTGCTGCATGCGGCGTAGTCCTGCTTGATGCCGCCCCAGTGTTCGGGGCTGCTGTCACCGGTATATGACCAGTCGGAATGGGCGGCGGCGAATGCGGGAAGGGTTGCGGCGCAGACGGCGGCCAATACGGATAAACGCAGTTTCATGTAGTCTCCTATTTGCGTCGGGTTGGGAAAGTGCGGGATTATGCGAACGGCGAGAATTTTTATCAATCGTAAAAACAGCCTTCCTCCCCGTTTTTCTTGACCTTACGCAAACATATTGCGGATTTTTGTAAACGTGCGCCGCCGCTTCGGATTCACGCGGCCTTTATCGGGCAACAAGCATCAGGCCGTCTGAAAACGCCTGCCGCGGTGCGGACGGAAGTTTTCAGACGGCCTGATGCGCCGTATTTCAAATTGTTTTGCGCCAAAGCGCTTTTAAAGCACCCGTTGGCCGAAATAGCGGCGGCATTTTTGTCCGCAGCGGTCGTAAAGCCTGCGGCAGTAGGGCAGCAACGGGGAGGCAAACAGGAAGGAGGCCGCCAGCGCCACGGTTATCACCACCGCCATCGGTTCGGCCAGCATTTTGAAACGGAAGAAATACGCCATGGCGTAATTGACGGCGCAGGTGAAGAGGAAAATGTAGGCCAGCCCTACGGCGGCCAGCAGCAGCGGGCAGAGAACCGAACGTTTCATAAGTCAGAACCGAACCATGTGGGAGGCGCGATTATAAACGGCGCAAACGGCGGGAAAAAGCAAACGGCAGATTAAATCGCGTAAAGACAGACGGCATATTGTGCCGACAAACGGCATTCTTTCGCATTGACAAACCGCCGCCGCCCGTTTTGAATTTGCCGCCGCATCAGGCATAATCGCGCCCTTTCACAGGCCGTCTGAAACTGCCCGAGGGCTTTTTCAGACGGCCTCAAACACGCGAAACACTCCGATGGACAAGAAAATCCTGTTGCAAAAAGCCGACATCTACCGCCGCCTGATGCGCACCGACAAGCCGATCGGCACCATGCTGCTGCTGTGGCCGACGCTGTGGGCACTGTGGACGGCGGCGCGCGGCCTGCCCGACCTCCTTATTCTGGCCGCCTTCGTACTTGGCACGTTTTTCATGCGCAGCGCCGGCTGCGTTATCAACGATTTTGCCGACCGCAGTTTCGACGGTGCGGTGGAGCGCACGAAAAACCGCCCGTTCGCACGCGGCGAAGTGTCGAAAAAAGAAGCCCTGCTGCTGACCCTCGCTCTGTGTCTGGCCGCCGCGCTGTGCCTCTTGCCGCTCAACCGCGCCACCTGGCTGATGAGCCTGCCCGCACTGTTTCTCGCCCTCAGCTATCCGTTTACCAAACGTTTCTTCCCCATTCCGCAGCTCTATCTCGGCCTCGCCTTTTCCTTCGGCATCCCGATGGCCTTCACCGCCGTCACCGGCGCCGTGCCCTCCGCTGCCTGGCTGCTGTTTGCCGCCAATGTGTTCTGGACGCTGGCCTACGACACTGCCTACGCGATGGCCGACAAGGAAGACGATTTAAAAATCGGCATCAAAACTTCCGCCATCACTTTCGGCCGCTACGACGCCGAAGCCGTGCTTGTCTGCCACCTGCTGTCTACTGTGCTGATGGTGGCGGCGGGCATTGCCATCGGTGCGTCCTGGCCGTTTTGGTTGGCCGTTCCCTTTGTTCTGCGCTTCCAATGGAAACAGTATCTAGCCGTGCGCACGCGCGAGCGCGACACCTGCTTTCACGAGTTTCTCGCCAACAACCGCCTCGGCGCGCTGTGGTTTGCCGCCATCGCCGCCCACTTTTTCTATACGACATAGAACTGGAAATCTATTCTGACCAACATCGCGGCTACACCAGCGACTACATCGCAGGACCTATCGCGCTGGTAGAGATTGAATACATCATCGTGCCGCTGCCCGAAACCGTCTGCCGCCAAACCCTTGCCACCGCGCTGGCAAAAAGCGGGCAGTATGAACCCGAATGGCTGACAGGCAGCCTGAAAGTGTATGACTACCGCTAATCTATGCCACATCAAGGCAGCCTGAAAACCATTCCGCCAATCCCCCGCAAAGGACACTCCATGCGCCCCGAAACCCTGTTCCCCAAAAAATCTGCCCCCGATGCCACGCCGCCCGAACTTGCTGCGTTCAACATCCCAAGCTATGCCAACGCCCTTGCTGCCTTGGATTTAGCCCGCGAAACCTACGGCGACGCATCCTTGTTCAACACCGCCGAAGCCGTCTGCGCCAACCGCTATTTGTGGCAGGAATATCCCGAACTGCGCGGGCAATATTGGCAAATCGGCAGCTCGGGGCAGGGCGATTTCTGGCTGCTGCGCCGCGACGGTAACATCTGCTGGTACGACCACGATTTAGGCGAAATCACGTCCGCCGCCATCGCTGATTTCGGCATCACCTTTGAACAGTTTTTGGAACTGTCCGCCTATCTCAACCAAACATGGCAAGCCATCGATGCCAACGAACACCATTTCGCCGTCCCCGCGCGCAGGCAAGATTTTGCCGATACGCTCAACCGCATCGCGCCGAACTTGTTTGACCGCTATCCCTACCGCTATTTTGACTGACCGCCTGCACGCCAGAGAGCTGTTTGACGCCTATACAGGTATGTGAACAGACATATAGTGAAACAAAATAGAAAATCTACGGCGTTGCTGCGCCTTAGCTCGAAGAGGGCGGTTTTCTACGGCATTGGAAATGCCAAGAAAACCTGCCCCGTACTACCTGTACTGTCTGCGGCTTGCTGCCTTGTATCTTTCCGTGTTGTTTCACTATAAAAAACAAATCAGGCCGTCTGAAAAAGCATTTTCAGACGGCCTGACTGCATTCGCGGCGTGTCAGCCTTCCTGCGTTTCCTCCCCGTCCCAATACTCCGCCGCGCCGCCGTGGAAAAAGCCGTGCAAAATCGCCTGCGCGGCCACGCTGTCGAGCATGGTTTTTTGCTTTTTGCCGAACACCCGCGCCTCTGCCAGCAGGCTTTCGGCGTAAAGCGAAGTGAGGCGCTCGTCTGCCCAGTAAACGGGCAGGGCGAAGCGGGCGTGCAGGCGGCGGCCGAATTTGCGGGCGAGGCGCGTGAGCTCGTGTTCCGTGCCGTCGCTGTGCACGGGCAGGCCGACCACCAAATAATCAGGCTGCCATTCGCGTATCAGGGCGGCGATGGCGGCGAATTTGGTTTCGTTGGCTTCGGCGGAAACGGTGGACAGCGGATGGGCGATGCCGACTTCCGCGCTGCCCTGCGCCACGCCGATGCGTTTTTCGCCGAAATCGAAGGCCAGACAAGTGCCCTGCGGCGCGGGAAAAACATCAGGCATGGCCTGCGCCTTTCACCAGCGAAGCCGGTTCAATGCCGAGTTTGGAGAGGGCGGCGCGGTAGCGGCGGTTGAGCGGCAGGTCGAACAGAATGCTGCCGTCGGCGGGCACGGCAATCCACACGTTTTGCGCCAGCTCGTTTTCCAGCTGGCCGGATTCCCAGTTCGAGCAGCCGATGGTGACGATGGCCTTTTCCACCGCGCCGCTGTCGCCCAGTTTGTCGATGATGTCGCGCGAGGTGGTGACGGCGTTTTCCCCGCCGACGGAAAAGCTGCTGCTCCATTCGCCTGCGGGGCAGTGGACGACGAAGCCGCGGTTTATCTGCACCGGCCCGCCTACCAGTATCGGACGGTTTTTAAAGCGTTCGGGAACGGGCGTGTCGGAAGCGGAAAACACGGCTTCCATCGGTATCGGCGAGGGTTTGTTGATCACGACGCCGAGCGCGCCGTCTTCGTCGTGGCGGCACAGATAAACGACGCTGCCGCTGAAAAACGAGTCTTCCAGCGCGGGCGTGGCGATGAGGAAATGGTCGGTGAGCTTGTCCATAATCGGAGGAATAATCGGAGGAATAATCGGAAGGAGTCGTGGCTGTCGGGCGGCAATATTAGGCCGCGCGGAGAAAATTGCAAGCAAAAGGCCGTCTGAAAAGCGGCGTTTTCAGACGGCCTGCTTATTGCTAAAATCGCGCCCCTCATTTTTCGCCAAACCCACAAGACGGTTTCAAAACCTGTTCAAAGTTTCAGGCCGTCTGAAAAACAAGGAAACAGAATATGGCAGGCCACAGCAAGTGGGCGAACATCCAGCACAAAAAAGCCCGCGCCGACGCCCAGCGCGGCAAAATCTTCACCCGTCTGATTAAGGAAATCACCGTCGCCGCCCGCCTGGGCGGCGGCGATCCCGCGTCCAACCCGCGCCTGCGTCTGGCGATGGACAAAGCCTGGGACGCCAATATGCCCAAAGACAACGTGCAGCGCGCCATCGACAAAGGCACAGGCAACCTCGAAGGCGTCGACTACATCGAGCTGCGCTACGAAGGCTACGGCATCGGCGGTGCGGCCTTGATGGTCGACTGCATGACCGACAACAAAACCCGCACCGTCGCCGACGTGCGCCATGCCTTCAACAAAAACGGCGGCAACCTCGGCACTGACGGCTGCGTCGCCTTCAACTTTGTCCACCAGGGCTATCTGGTGTTTACCGACGCCGACGAAGACGCGCTGATGGAAGCCGCCCTCGAAGCGGGCGCGGAAGACGTTATCGCCCACGAAGACGGCATCATCGAAGTGATCACCGCCCCCGCCGACTGGGCGGGCGTCAAAGCCAAGCTCGAAGCGGCGGGCTTCACCTCGCAAGACGGCGACGTCACCATGCGCGCGCAGAACGAAACCGTGCTCACCGGCGAAGACGCCGCCAAAATGCAGAAGCTCATCGACGCGCTGGAAAACCTCGACGACGTGCAAAACGTCTACACCTCCGCCGTGTTGCAGTTTGACTAATCCTTTTCAGACGGCCTTCGGATAACCGGAGGCCGTCTGAAAACGCAAACGGCTTTCGCAACGCCCCTTTTCAGACGGCCTCTCCGCTTATCGGAAGGCCGTCTGAAAACACATTTGGCAACCCGTTCCCTCAATCCGAGAGAAAACACCATGAAAAAATCCCGCCTCACCGCCCTCTTCCTCTGCGCCCTTGCCGCCGCCGCGCAGGCCGAACCGCTGAACTACAACGTCGTCGAATTTGCCGAAAGCGCCACCGTCAGCGTGCCGCGTGACACCATGACCGCCGTGTTCACCGTCCGCGCCGAAGCGCGCGAGCGCGAAGCCGCCCACCGCGCCTTTGCCGCTAAAATGAACGCCTTTTCCCGCCGCGCCACCGCCGACAAAGCCCTCGAAGTGAGCGAAGCCAACCGCAGCAGCCACCCCGTTTACAGCTATCCCGACAACAAACGCGTGCAGACCGGCTGGCAGGAAAGCATCGAATACACCGTCAAAAGCCAAGACTTCGCCGCCCTCAACCGCCTTATCGCCCAATCGCAGAAAGACGCCGAAGTGCAAAACACCCACTTCACCCTGTCGCCGCAAAAACGCAACGCCGCCGTCGACGAAGCCAGCCGCGCCGCCCTGCTGCGCTTCAAAGACCGCGCCGCCGCCCTCGCGCAGACGCTGGGCTTTCCCGGCTACAAAATCGTCTCCCTCAAACTGGGCGAATTGGGCGACGCGCCCGTGATAATGATGTCGGCCAAAGCGGGCTACGCCGCCCCGATGGCGGCCGACAGCGCAACCGCCGCCCCGCCCTCGCCCGGCATCGAAGAAATCCGCATCACGGTCAACGGCTCGGTACAGATGTAGCCGCATCCTGCAAAAAGGCCGTCTGAAACGGGTTTCAGACGGCCTTTTTGCCTGCACCGTTTATGTAAAAAATATGCCACCTGAGACCTTTGCAAAATTCCTTTTTCCCCGACAGCCGAAACCTAAATAAAGAT
>CAMURX010000010.1 GCA_947097615.1 uncultured Neisseria sp.
CTGCAGACCGACTGCCGGGACGAAAGGCAGCAGGTTGCCGCCCTGCTGTGCCGCCTGCTGCGGCGCGGCGAAACCCCCGCCGTCCGCGCCGCCGCCGTTGCCGCCCTGGCCGAACGCTGCCGCAGCGGCACCTTCGGCGAAGAAGAGTTTGCCCTTATCGAGCCGCACCTTGCCCCCTGTTTTTTCGCCGACCGCCCCGCCGTCGTCCGCGCCCTGGCCGATGCCGCCGCCGACTTTCCCGCCAATCCGCGCAACGTCCGCTTTCTTGCCGAAACCGTCGCCCGCGCCGCCCCTGCCGCCGCCAAAGCCGCAGCGGCGGCCTGTCGCAAACACGGCCTTGCCGACGCCGGACTGACCCGTGCCGTCGAAGGCCGTCTGGCACAAAGCGACACCCCGCCCGCCCTGCGCCGCGAACTTCTCGCCTGTCTCGGAGGCCGCTGACTGTCGGTTTTTAAAACGCCAAAGGCAGTCGGAAACTCAAGATTTTCCCCGCCGACGTCGGCTCAGGCCGCCTTTCAGACGGCCTCCGCAACCGACAGTAAGGTCGTCCCCGCCTTCGTGGGGATGACGTTTTTGAAAACGGCAAAGCGGCATAGTCCGAGCCGTTTCCCGCCTTCAGACGGCCTCATACCGCAACAGGCCGTCTGAAAAGGCCGTCCGAACCTCAAACGAAAGTCCCCCGCATGACCCAAACTCCTTCCAGCCCCACCATCGCCGCCGTCGCCACCGCCCCCGGGCGCGGCGGCGTGGGCGTCATCCGCATTTCCGGCAAAAACCTGCTGCCCTTGGCGCAGCAAATCAGCGGCGGCAAAACGCCAAAACCGCGCCTTGCCCTTTACACCGATTTTCTCGATGCCGAAAACCGCGCCATCGACAGCGGCCTGATGCTCTATTTCGCCGCGCCCGCCAGCTTTACCGGCGAAGACGTGATTGAGCTGCAAGGCCACGGCGGGCCGGTTGTCATGCAGATGCTGCTCTCGCGCTGTTTGGAACTCGGTGCGCGGTTGGCCGAGCCGGGCGAATTTACCAAACGCGCCTTTCTCAACAACAAACTCGATTTGGCGCAGGCCGAAAGCGTGGCCGACCTCATCGACGCGTCCAGCCAATCGGCCGCCCGCATGGCCGTGCGCTCGCTCAAAGGCGCGTTTTCGCAACACATTCACGCGCTGGTGGACGAACTCATCACGCTGCGGATGCTGGTGGAAGCCACGCTCGACTTTCCCGAAGAAGACATCGACTTTCTCGAAGCCGCCGACGCACGCGGCAGGCTGGCCGGTTTGCAAGGCCGTCTGAAAACCGTGTTGGCGCAGGCGCAGCAGGGCGCGGTGTTGCGCGAAGGCATGAACGTAGTGCTGGTAGGTGCACCGAACGTCGGCAAATCCAGCCTGCTCAACGCACTGGCGGGCGACGACATCGCCATCGTTACCGACATCGCCGGCACCACGCGCGACACCGTGCGCGAACAAATCACCCTCGACGGCATCCCCGTGCACATTACCGACACCGCCGGCCTGCGCGACACCGACGACACCGTAGAAAAAATCGGCATCGAGCGCAGCGGCAAAGCCCTCGCCGAAGCCGACGTCGCCCTGATTCTCATCGACCCGGCCGAAGGCTTGAACCAAAAAACGCGCGACATCCTCGCCGCGCTGCCGCCGAATCTGAAAAAAATCGAAATCCACAACAAAATCGACCTCGCAGGCACCGCGCCGAGTCTTTCAGACGGCCTCACGCTTGAGAGCGGCGCGGACACGCTGATTGCCCTTTCCGCTAAAACCGGCGCAGGGCTGGATTTGCTCAAGCAAGCCCTATTGCAGCAAGTCGGCTGGCAGGGCGAAAGCGAAGGCCTGTTCCTCGCCCGCCGCCGCCACACCCACGCCCTCGAAACCGCGCAAAGCGAATTGGACAACGCCGCCCTGTGCGGCAACAACCAGATTGAATTAATGGCCGAACACCTGCGCCTGGCACAAGCCGCGTGCAGCGAAATCACCGGCGAATTCACCGCCGACGACCTGCTCGGCGTAATTTTCTCGCGTTTTTGCATCGGCAAATAAAGCGCGGAAAAAAGGCCGTCTGAAAGCGTTGCGCTGCGCTTTCAGACGGCCTTTGCCGTATGCGCTATAGTGAACCAACACGAAAATCTACGGCGTTGCTGCGCCTTGCCGTATTACTCATACTGTCTGCGGCTTGCTGCCTTGTATCTTTTCTATTTTGTTTCACTATCCTGGAGGAGTTGACGAACATTTACATTCTAATCAGGGGTATAGAGGTCGCTGGACCAATTTGGGGCGCGGTAGGTTAATTGATAGGCGAGCAATGTTGCAACAACTTAAAAAATGCACAAGATAGGAGTATATTATTATGTTTAGTTTGAAAACAGCAGTTAAAAATTTTTCTAATATTTATGGTCAACTTTCTCGTAAGGAGATCGATTTTGGGGAAATTATAATTGACGAAAAAATATTACAAGATAATGCGTCTATCATTAACTATTTTTTCAATTTGATAACATTAAATCCTCAAATTCATATAGGTCAGCCATTTAATTTAATTTTTGCTTCATCTGAAAATCAAGAAAGCCTAGTAGGATGGCAAGAAGCCATAAACATAGAGAATTATCTCTATATAGCTAATCAAAATGACGAGCCTATATTAATTTCAAAGGAAACCCTTGGAATCTTTTCTTTACGATTGGGGTCAAAAGAACCTAAAAAAATAGCTTCTTATTTAGGAGATTTTATACAAACATTGTCTGAAATAATGGCATTGTCAGAAAAATTCTTTTCGAAGAATATTAATAATGATGATTATTTTATTCTAGAGGACGATGAATTTATTGCTGAACTTAATGTTTTTTTCAGTCAACTAAACTAAGTATTGAAGTAAAAAACTTCTATAATTTTTTCTTTGAATAATTGGGAATAACAAGCAAGCCGTAGCCTGCATAAATTTTCAAATTTATAGGTAGCAAGCCGTAGCACGCATGAAACCTTCAGTCCCGACGTAGGGTGTATGCGCTAAAATGCCGCCTTTTGCAACGACACGGAAAAACAGATGTTCCAACCGAAAATGCTGCTTCTCTGGCTGGCTGCCGCGCTGGGTGTGTTCGGCCTGCCCGAAGTGAAAGAGGCGCAAAAATGGCTGCATCGGGCGCAGGCCTGGGCGCGGCAGATCGAGCGGCCGCAGGCCGAAACGCCGCGCAAAGCGCCGCAAGGGCGCACGGTGCAGGCCGAGGCGGGGCGGCGTTACGAAGGGCGGGTGACGGCGGTGCACGACGGCGACACCGTGCGCGTTACCGACCGCGACGGCGCGAAGCACAAAATCCGTCTCGCCTATATCGACGCGCCGGAAACCGACCAGGCTTTCGGCACGGCCAGCCGCGATATGCTGCGCAATCTGGTGCTGGATAAAACGGTGGAAGTGCGCGTTGCCGACGTCGACCAATACGGCCGCGAAGTCGCCTATCTGGTTTCAGACGGCCTCGACGTCAACCGCCGCCAAATCGAAAACGGCGCAGCCTGGCACTATGTTTCCATCGCCAAACGGCAGCAGGCCAAAGTCGATTTCGCCGCCTACTCCGCCGCCGAAGCCGCCGCCCGCGCAGGCCGCAGCGGCCTGTGGCAGGCACGCAGCCCGCTTGCGCCCTGGCAGTTTCGCCGCCAGGCGCGCGAGCGGCAGTAAAACAAAACAGGCCGTCTGAAAAGCGAAACGCCCTTTCAGACGGCCTTTCCCGCCCGCAAGAGGCCGTCTGAAACCATGAACAAGCAAACCCGCCAAGAAATTTTCGCCCGCTGGCGCGCGGCCAATCCTCATCCGCAAACCGAGCTGCAATACGGCTCGCCCTTCCAGCTGCTGATTGCCGTGCTGCTGTCAGCGCAGGCTACCGACAAAGGCGTCAACAAGGCCACCGCCCGCCTGTTTCCCGCCGCGCCCACGCCGCAGGCCATGCTCGATTTGGGGCTGGAAGGCGTGATGGAATACACGCAGACCATCGGCCTTTACAAAACCAAGTCCAAACACATCATCGAAACCTGCCGCATCCTTTTGGAAAAACACGGAGGCCAAGTGCCGCAGACGCGCGAAGAACTCGAAGCGCTGCCCGGCGTCGGCCGCAAAACCGCCAACGTCGTCCTCAACACCGCCTTCGGCCAACCCGTGATGGCCGTCGACACCCACATCTTCCGCGTCAGCAACCGCATGAACCTCGCCCCCGGCAAAGACGTGCGCGAAGTGGAAGACAAACTGATGCGCGTCGTGCCCAAAGAATTTCTGCTCAACGCCCACCACTGGCTCATCCTGCACGGCCGCTACGTCTGCAAGGCGCAAAAACCGCTGTGCCACCAATGCATTGTGAACGACTTGTGCGAATACAAAGGCAAAACCGTCGAACTGCCGCCGCCCGCCGCAAAGGCCGTCTGAACCCCAATCATAAAAAACAAACCATGCACACCGCCCCAACCGCACAAAGGCCGCTCCCGCCTAAAACACACGGGAATGACGTTTCCGAAACCCGTTCAGACGGCCTCAACGACACCTTCGCCGAACGCCTTATCCGCTGGCAGAAACAACACGGCCGCCACAATCTCCCCTGGCACAGCCGCGACCCCTACCGCGTCTGGCTATCCGAAATCATGTTGCAGCAAACCCAAGTCGCCACCGTCGCCGAATACTACCCCCGCTTTCTCGCCGCCTTCCCCACTGTCGCCGACCTCGCCACCGCCCCCGAAGACCAAGTGCTCGCCCTCTGGCAGGGCTTGGGCTATTACAGCCGCGCCCGCAACCTACACAAAGCCGCCAAACAAATCGTCACAGAGCACGGCGGAATATTCCCCGACTCCCGCGCCGCCCTCGAAACCCTCAGCGGCGTCGGCCGCAGCACCGCCGCCGCCATCGCTGCCTTCGCCTTCCACCGCCGCGAAACCATCCTCGACGGCAACGTCAAACGCGTCCTCTGCCGCGTCTTCGCCCGCGACGGCAACCCCGCCGACAAAGCCTTCGAACAAACCCTGTGGACACTGGCCGAAAGCCTGCTGCCCGCCGATCCCGCCGCCATGCCCGCCTACACCCAGGGGCTGATGGATCTCGGCGCCACCGTCTGCAAACGCGGCAAACCGCAATGCGCCGCCTGCCCGATGGCCGACATCTGCCAAGCCCGCGCCCAAGGCCGCACCGCCGAACTCCCCCGCCGCAAAACCCCGCCCGCCGTGCAAACCCTGCCGCTCTACTGGCTTGTCCTGCGCCGCCGCGACGGCGCGCTGCTGCTGCAAAAACGCCCCGCCAAAGGCATCTGGGGCGGCCTCTACTGCGTCCCCTGTTTCCCCACCCTCGCCGAAACGCAGGCCGCCGCCGCCCGCCACGGCATAGATTCAGACGGCCTCGAAGAACAAGCCCCCGTCACCCACCGCCTCACCCACCGCCTGCTCCTCATCACCCCCTACGCCGCCGAATGCCCCCAAACACCCGCCGCGCGTGAAGAAAACCTTTCAGACGGCCTGTGGGTGCCGCCGCAAAACCTGCCCGACTACGGCCTGCCCAAACCGCTGGCGGCGTATCTGGACGGGAAAGCATAATGCCGTCTGAAACCCGAATCGGGGTTTCAGACGGCCTGACATTTTTCCGCCGCCGCGTAGGGTGTGTTGCTCCGCAACGCACGCGTTTCCCGATATTCGACAAACCGCCGAACAGCTTTGCAAACCCGAAACCGCGTGCGTGTCTGCGGCACACACCCTACGCACGGTGCAAAAAGGCCGTCTGAAAGAGATTTCAGATGGCCTTTTTGCCTGCGGCGTCAGGGTGTGTATTGGGGCATCATGCCGTTGGGCAGGAGCTGCCAGACGTAGCCGGTGTGCTTCATTTTGCCGGCGATGCGACCGGCTTCGTCGCCGTAGCCCCAGAAGAAGTCGACGCGCACGGCGCCTTTGATGGCGCTGCCGGTGTCCTGTGCCATGATGAGGCGGTTGAGGGCGCGGCCGGTTTCGGGGTGGGCGGTGGCGAGGAAGAGGGGGGCGCCGAGGGTGATGTAGTGTTTGTCGACCGCGCCGGAATAGCCGCCGGTGAGCGGTGTGCCCAATGCGCCGATGGGGCCGTCGCCGTTGTCGGGCAGGGGGCGGAAGAAGACGTAGCTGGGGTTTTGGCCGAGCACTTCGGCCAGGCGCTGCGGGTTTTGCCGCATGTAGTTTTTGATGCCCTGCATGTCGGTTTGGGCGAGGGCGAGGTAGCCGCGGTCGGCCATGTAGCGGGCGACGGAGACGTAGGGGTGTTCGTTTTTGTCGGCATATCCCAGGCGGATGTAGCGGCCGTCGGGGGTTTTCAGACGGCCTGAGCCTTGGATTTGCAGGAAGAAGAGTTCAACGGGGTCGGCGGCGTAGCCGAGGATGGGGGCTTTGCCGTTGAGTGCGCCGCCGTTGATTTCGCGGCGGGTGTGGTAGGGGACGAAGCGGTTGCCGACAAAGCGGCCTTTGAGGGCTTTGCTGCGCTCGTTCAGCGGGAAGGCGGCGAGGTTGGCGGTGTAGGCGCCTGCGGGGTCGATAACGCCGCTGTTTTGGCCGGTTTGGCGGATGCGGACGGTGGCTTTGCTGTTGCGCAGGGCGGCGGGCAGGTCGACGGATACGAAGTCGTAGGGCACGCCGTAGATGGGGAAGCGGGCTTGGGCGGAGGGCGTCGCGCTGCCGTGGAGGACGGGTTCGTAGTAGCCGGTGACCGTGCCTGCGGCTTTGCCGCCGCCCGCCACCTGCCAGGGGGTGAAGTATTGTTCGAAGAAGCGGCGGGCGGAGGCGTGGTCGCGCGGGGTTTGCGCGGCCTGGGCGCAGACGGCCTGCCATTCGGCTCGGGCTTTGAGTTTTTCGCAGCCTTTGAGGAAGGAGTCGAGGCTGTCGGCAAAGGGCTGCTGCGGCCATTGCGGCAGGGCGGCGTAGCTTGCGGCGGTGTAGAGTGCGCCGCCGCCGGATGCGGTGGTGCCTGCGGGCACGGGGTGGCCTGCGGGCTGGGGCGTGCGGTAGGGGAGGGGTTGTAGGGTTTGGCCGGGATGGGCGGGCTTGACGGGTTTTTTCGATGTGCAGGCGGCCAGAATGGCGGCGATCAGGAGGAGGGCGGTGCGGGATGCGGTTTTGTTCATCTTAAAAACGGAGGCCGTCTGAAAGGAATCCTGCTTTCAGACGGCCTGAAAAACGTGGGAATGGAAAACGGGCGGACTATAACACAGGCCACCGCGCCGTCTGTTTGTGCGGGAGCAGCGGCGCGGCGCGGCGGCGGGCGGTTAAAACAGCTTGGCGACTTCGGCGGCGATGTCGTCGGCGCGCATAAAGGTTTCGCCGATAAGGAAGGTGTGCACGCCGTGCGACTGCATGAAGACGATGTCGTCCCGGCTGCGTATGCCGCTTTCGCTGACGACGGTTTTGCCCGCCAGATGCGGCAGCAGGCGCAGTGTTTGGTCGAGCGACACTTCAAAGGTGTGCAGGTTGCGGTTGTTGACGCCGACCAGCGGCGTGGCGAGGCGGGCGCATTTTTCCAGCTCGGCTTCGTCGTGCACTTCCAGCAGCACGTCCATGCCCAAAGCGTGCGCCGTCTGCTCGAAGCGTTCGAGTTCGGTGGCTTCGAGGGCGGCGGCAATCAGCAAAACGGCGTCCGCCCCCCAGGCGCGCGCCTGGTAAATCTGATATTCGTCGACGATAAAGTCTTTGCGCAACACAGGCAGCGACACGGCGGCGCGGGCAGCCTGCAAATATTCGGGCGAGCCTTGGAAATATTGTTTGTCGGTGAGCACCGACAGACAGGCCGCGCCCGCACGTTGGTAGTCGGCGGCGTGTTCGGCGGGGCGGAAGTCGGCGCGTATCAGTCCTTTGGACGGGCTGGCCTTTTTGATTTCGGCAATTACGGCGGGCAGGCCGGCGGCGTGTTTGGCGCGGACGGCCTGCAAAAAACCGCGCGGCGCGTCGGCGTCGGCGGCCAGTTTTTCGATTTGCGCCTGCGGCACGGCGGCGCGTTCGGCGGCGACTTCTTGGACTTTGGTGGCGAGGATTTTGTTGAGGATGTCGGTCATGGCGGGGAACTTGGCGGCGGGTTGCAAAGCGGCGGATTATATAGGCCGTCTGAAAATTGGCAAACGGCATCAGGCCGTCTGAAAAGCGTCTTTCAGACGGCCTCTGTGTAAAATTGTCTGCAATTTTGTTGCGCTCCGTTACAATGCACCCTTTTTCGCGCCCTGCGGCGCGGGTTTTGCCAAAGAGGTTTGAAAAGGTTTGCATATGATTGAAACAATCCACCACTGGGTGAAGGAAATCAACTCGCCATTATGGAACGGCCTGATTTTCCTGCTGCTGGGCACGGGGATTTTCTTCACGCTGGCGACGGGCTTCGTCCAATTCCGCCTGTTTGGCCGCAGCGTGCGCGAGATGCTCGGCGGGCGCAAGGCGGTGTCCGACCCGCACGGCATCACGCCGTTTCAGGCTTTTGTTACCGGCCTGGCCAGCCGCGTCGGCGTCGGCAATATCGCGGGCGTGGCGATTGCCATTGCCAACGGCGGGCCGGGCGCGGTGTTCTGGATGTGGGTAACAGCCTTAATCGGCATGAGTTCGGCTTTTGCCGAGTCGTCGCTGGCGCAGCTGTTCAAAATCCGCGACCATGACAGCGGCCAGTTTCGCGGCGGGCCGGCTTATTACATCCGCACGGGTTTGAAACAAAACTGGCTGGCGGTGCTGTTTTCCCTCAGCCTGATTTTCTGCTTCGGACTGGTTTACAACGCCGTGCAGGCCAATACCATGGTGGCGGCGGCGAAAAATTCCTGGGGCTGGAACGAACAAGCCTTCGGCGTCGGCCTCGTTATCCTCACCGCGCCGATTATTTTCGGCGGCATCCGCCGCGTGTCGCGCGTGGCCGAAATGCTGGTGCCGGTGATGGCCGTGCTTTATCTGGCGATGGCGCTCTACATCGTCGCCACCAATTTGCCGCAGGTGCCGCACGTGTTCGGTCTGATTTTCGACAATGCGTTCAGTTTCAACGCCGCAGGCGGCGGCATACTCGGCGGCCTGATTTCCGTTGCCATGGAGCAGGGTATCAAACGCGGCCTGTATTCCAACGAGGCGGGACAGGGTTCCGCGCCCAACGCGGCGGCGGCGGCCGATGTGAAACACCCCGTGTCGCAGGGCATGATTCAGATGCTCGGCGTGTTTGTCGACACCATCATCGTCTGCTCCTGCACCGCCTTTATCGTGCTGCTCTCGACCGACGTGCCCGCCGGACTCAAAGGCGCGGAGCTGACGCAGGCGGCCATCGCCGGACACGTCGGCGCGTGGGGTGCGCATTTCCTCACCGTCGTGCTGTTTATGTTTGCCTACTCCACCATCATCGGCAACTACGCCTACGCCGAGTCCAATGTCCAGTTTATCAACAGCCATTGGCTGACGATGGCCGTGTTCCGCACGGCGGTGCTGGCGATGGTGTACTTCGGCGCGGTGGCCAACGTGCCCGTGGTGTGGGACATGGCCGACCTGACGATGGGCACGATGGCGCTGATCAACCTGATTGCCATCCTGCTGCTCTCGCCGCTGGTGTTCCTGCTGCTCAAAGACTACACCGCCAAGCTGCGCATGGGCAGAGACCCCGAGTTCAAACTCTCCGAGCATCCCAGCCTGAAACGGCGCATCAAATCGGATATCTGGTAAACCGCGTCGGCAGATATGGAAAGAGGCCGTCTGAAAACTTTTCAGACGGCCTCTTTTGACATCGTATGTAGGGTGTATGCCGCAGGCACGCACGCGGTTTTGGGTTTGCAAAACTGTTTGGCGGTTTGTCGGAAATCGAAGAACGCGTGCGTTGCGGAGCAACACCCCCCATGCGTCGGCGGAAAAATATCAGGCCGTCTGAAACCCGAAGCGGGCTTTCAGACGGCCTCTTTGCCACGCGCCCGCTCAATAACGGGTGGCACAGAACAAATCGCCTTTTTTCGCGTCCGCCGCGTAGCAGGTCAGACCCATCGCGGCGGCATTGGCGTTTTTCGCCTGCGCCCCCGCCTTGCCGTTTACCAGCGTTTTACCGCTTTTGTCGGTCTGCACCGCAACGGCGGTGTTTTTCAGCTTCCATTTCAGCGAGCCGCCCGCCGCGTCCTCACATTTCGTAACAGTGCACGCCCCTTCGGCGGCGACGCTGCCGTTTTTGTAATGCACGCACTGCTGGCCGCTTTCCTTGCACGCGCCGTAGGCGGAAACGGAAAGCAGACAGAGCAGCGCGGCGGCCAATTTCGTTTTCATCATCAGAGTCTCCTAAAAGTATGACAGGCCGTCTGAAAAGGCGGCAGGCGGATTTTACTCCCGAAAAGGCCGTCTGAAAGCCCAAAAGACCGGCGGCGGCGTGTTCAGACGGCCTTTTTCCCGCCGCCGCGAAGCGCGTATAATGCCCGCCGTTTTGACTTCCCCATCCGTTTACCTGAAAGGAATCCCATGTCCACCCCCGCAAAATACAAACGCGTCCTGCTCAAACTCTCCGGCGAAGCCCTGATGGGCGGCGACCCCTTCGGCATCAACCGCGACACCATCATGCAGATAGTCGGCCAAGTGAAGGAAATCACCGACATGGGCGTGCAGGTCGGCGTCGTTGTCGGCGGCGGCAACATCTTCCGCGGTGTATCCGCCCAAGCGGGCAGTATGGACAGAGCCACGGCCGACTACATGGGCATGATGGCCACTGTGATGAACGCCCTCGCCCTCAAAGACGCCTTTGAAAGCCTCGGCGTCAAAGCCCGCGTCCAATCCGCCCTCTCCATGCAGCAGATAGCCGAAACCTACGCCCGCCCCAAAGCCATCCAGTATCTCGAAGAAGGCAAAGTCGTCATTTTTGCCGCCGGCACGGGCAACCCCTTCTTCACCACCGACACCGCCGCCGCCCTGCGTGGCGCGGAAATGAACTGCGACGTGATGCTCAAAGCCACCAACGTCGACGGCGTGTACACCGCCGACCCGAAAAAAGACCCGTCGGCCACCCGCTACGAAACCATCACTTTTGACGAGGCGCTCAGCAAAAACCTCAAAGTGATGGACGCCACCGCCTTCGCCCTCTGCCGCGAACGCAAGCTCAACATCGTCGTATTCGGCATCGCCAAAGAAGGCGCGCTCAAACGCGTAATCAGCGGCGAAGACGAAGGCACGTTGGTGCACTGCTGATACGCGGCGGCGTTATGCCGCTGCGGACGGTTTCACCATAAAAAGGCCGTCTGAAAACCCTGTTCGGGGCTTTCAGACGGCCTTTGCGGCTTGAAGCCGCTTGCTGAGGCCGTCTGAAACCGCTGCGGACTGTGTTCCGTCTCCCGCCTGTACCCCGTTGGGGCATAAACGGGGGAGGGAGTAGAATACCGATGCGGAATAAAGGCCGTCTGAAACCCGAATATCAGGTTTCAGACGGCCTTCGGTTTATGCTGCTGCGGCCGGATTAGTCTTGGTAATCCCCAACCGGCGGGCAGGTGCAGACGAGGTTGCGGTCGCCGTATACGTCGTCGACGCGTTTGACGCTCGGCCAGAATTTGTGTTCGCGGTTGTGCGGCAGGGGGAACACGGCTTCTTCGCGGCTGTAGGGGTGCGTCCATTCGCCGGTGAGGTCGTCGGCGGTGTGCGGGGCGTTGACAAGCGGGTTGTCGTCTTTCGGCCAGGTGCCGTCAATGACTTTCTGCACTTCGCTTCTGATGGATTTGAGTGCGGCGATGAAGCGGTCGAGTTCGGCTTTGCTCTCGGACTCGGTGGGCTCGATCATCAGGGTGCCTGCTACGGGGAAGGAGACGGTGGGGGCGTGGAAGCCGTAGTCCATCAGACGTTTGGCGATGTCGGTTTCGGTGATGCCGCTCTCGGCTTTGAGCGGGCGCAAATCGACGATGCATTCGTGGGCGACGCGGCCGTTTTTGCCGGTGTAAAGAATCGGGTAGTCTTCGCCCAATTTTTTGGCAACGTAGTTGGCGTTGAGCAATGCCCATTCGGTGGCCTGTTTCATGCCTTGTTTGCCCATCATGGTGATGTACATCCAGGTAATCGGCAGGATGGCGGCCGAGCCGAAGGCGGCGGCGGATACGGCGGTTTCGCCGGCACTGGCGCTGCGGGTGTCGGTGAGGGTGTGGCCGGGGGCGTAGGGGGCGAGGTGGGCTTTGAGGCCGATGGGGCCGACGCCGGGGCCGCCGCCGCCGTGGGGGATGCAGAAGGTTTTGTGCAGGTTCATGTGCAATACGTCTGCGCCGACTTCGGCCGGCTGCATGATGCCGATTTGGGCGTTCATGTTGGCGCCGTCCATGTACACTTGGCCGCCGTTGTCGTGGATGATTTGGCAGATGTCGCGGATGCCTTCTTCGTACACGCCGTGGGTGGACGGGTAGGTAATCATCAGCGCGCCGAGGGTGTCTTTGTATTGTTCGGCTTTGGCTTTGAGGTCGGACACGTTGACGTTGCCGTGTTCGTCGGTATCGACCACGACGACTTTCATGCCGAGCATGGCGGCGGTGGCGGGGTTGGTACCGTGGGCGGATTTGGGAATCAGGCAGACGTTGCGCTCGGGGTGGCCTTGCGCTTCGTGGTAGCGGCGGATGGCGAGCATGCCGCTGTATTCGCCTTGTGCGCCGGAGTTGGGCTGCATGGAGATGGCGTCAAAGCCGGTGATGGCTTTGAGCGCGGCTTCGAGCCCGTCGATGAGTTCGCGGTAGCCTTCGGCCTGATCGGCAGGGGCGTAGGGGTGGATGTTGGTGAACTCGGGCCAGGTGATGGGCAGCATTTCGCTGGTGGCGTTGAGCTTCATGGTGCACGAGCCGAGAGAAATCATGCTGCGGTTCATGGCCAGGTCGCGGTCTTCGAGTTTTTTCAGGTAGCGCAGCATTTCGTGTTCGGTGTGGTAGCGGTTGAACACGGGGTGCTGCAGGATGGCGTCGCTACGCAGCAGGCTGTCGTTCAGACGGCCTTTGACTTCGTTGGAGAGCGTGAAAGTCTGTTTGCCGGTGAAGATGTAGTACAACCCGGCCAGCTCTTCGCGGTTTGACTCTTCGTGGAATGCCACGGCGATTTGGCTGTCGGCGGCGCGGCGCAGGTTGTAGCCCAGCGACAAGGCCGTCTGAAACACTTGGTCGGCTTTTTCTTTGCTGCCCAAGTCCACCAATACGGTGTCGAAAAATACTTCGTGTACGACTTTGAGGCCGTCTGAAACCAGCGCGTCGGCAAAGGCCGAAGCCAGCGCGTGAATGCGCTGCGCGATGCGTTTTACGCCTTCGGGGCCGTGGTACACCGCGTACATGCCCGCCAAATTGGCCAACAGCGCCTGCGCGGTGCAGATGTTGGACGTGGCTTTTTCGCGGCGGATGTGCTGCTCGCGCGTGGACAAAGCCATACGCAGCGCGGGTTTGCCCGACGCGTCTTTCGATACGCCGATGATGCGGCCGGGGGCGGAGCGTTTGAACTCGTCTTTAAACGCGAAATAAGCCGCGTGCGGCCCGCCGAAACCCATCGGCACGCCGAAACGCTGCGTGTTGCCCAAAGCAATGTCCGCGCCCATCGCGGCAGGCGGTTTGAGCAGAACCAGGCTCATGATGTCGGCGGCCACAGCCACAATCGTGCCTTTTTCTTTCAGACGGCCTATCACATCGGTTAAATCCACTACATCGCCGTCGCTGCCTACATATTGCAGCAGCGCGCCGAAATAGTCGCCCTCAAAGGCCGTCTGAATGTCGCCCACCACCAGCTCGAAGCCGAAATACTTGGCACGGGTTTTCATCACGTCCAGCGTTTGCGGATACACGCGGCTGTCGACAAAGAAACGCTCCGATTTCACCTTGCCCACGCGGTGCGCCATCGCCATCGCCTCGGCGGCGGCCGTCGCCTCGTCCAACAGCGACGCGCCCGCCACTTCAAAGCCGGTCAAATCGATGCACACCTGTTGGAAATTCAACAGGGCTTCCAAACGCCCCTGCGCGATTTCCGCCTGATAGGGCGTGTAGGCCGTGTACCAGCTCGGGTTTTCCAACACATTGCGCAAAATCACGTTCGGCAGGCGGGTAGGGTAGTAGCCCAAACCGATGTAGCTTTTGTTGATTTTGTTTTTCGCCGCGATGCCTTTGATTTTCAAAAGCGCGTCGGCCTCGGTGAGCGCGTCGGGCAGGCCGAGTTCGGACGGCATACGGATGCTCTGCGGCACAGTGTTGTCCACAAAACCGGCCATGTCTTGCTCGCCCAAAGCCGCCAAAAGCGCGGCCTCGTCGGCAAAGCTGATGTGGCGCGAAGCAAATTCGTTGTTGTTGAAGAGGTCGGATAGTTTCATGTTTTTTCCTTTGAGTGGGTTGGCATGAGGCCGTTCCCGCCTACGCGGGAATGACGTTTCTGAAAACAGGCGCGGCAAAACGCGCGGATTGTAACACCGTTGCCCGCGTTTTCACGTTGGCGGAGCGGTGGTTTCAGACGGCCTCAAACACAACGGGGCGGGGCTGTGCGGCGGTACGGGCGCGGCGGCGGAAAAAATTGTCCTGCAGGGCTTGAATTCGCCTGCCGCAGCCCTATTTTCCCCGCCGTTGGGTCGGGCGGTGCGCCGTCCGACTGCCGATTCGACCGCAAAGGTCTGTTTTTTATGACTGTCAACTTAATGGAGATTTTTTTATGACCATCCGTCCCCTGCACGACCGCGTCGTCGTCAAACGCTTGGAAGCCGAAGAAAAAACCGCCTCCGGTATCGTCCTGCCCGGCGCGGCCGCCGAAAAACCCGATATGGGCGAAGTGATCGCCGTGGGCGCGGGCAAAGTCGGCGACGACGGCCAACGCCGCGCGCTTGACGTGAAAGTCGGCGACAAAGTGATTTTCGGCAAATACAGCGGCCAAACCGTCAAAGCCGACGGCGAAGAGCTGCTGGTAATGCGTGAAGAAGACATCTTCGGCATCGTGGAATAAGTTTCAGGCAGCCTGCACGCCCGTTTCGCAATTAAATCAGGAGTTCCCGACATGGAAAAAATTACGCTTTATACCAACCCCAATTCGCGCGGCCGGATTATCCGCTGGCTGCTGGAAGAATGCGGTGCGGATTATAAAGTCGTCCCCGTGCCTTACGGCGAAAACGGCACCAAATCCGCCGACTTTCTCGCCATCAATCCCATGGGCAAACTGCCTGCGGTGAAATATGGCGACACGGTGATCACCGAAACCGCCGCGCTGATAACTTTTCTGGCGGAACTCTTCCCAGAGAAAAACCTGATTCCCGCCGTCGGCACCGCAGAACGCGGCGAGTTTTACCGCTGGCTGATGTTTGCCATGCACGCCGAATACGCCTTTATGGACAAGTGGCACGGCATTCCCGAAACACCGGAACGCAAACGCAGCATCGGCTACGGCAGCTTTGACGAAGTCGTCGCCACGCTGACTAAGTTTCTGCACGGCAAAGAATACGCGCTGGGCAACCGTTTCACTGCACTGGACGTGTATTTGAGCGGCCTGATTGCTTGGGGCATTATGCGGGCGCAGGTGCTGGATATGGACAGCGAATTGGGCGCGTTTATGAAACGCCATACGGCGCGTCCCGCCTTTGCCAAATCGCAAGCGTTGGATGCGGAACTCGCGAAACAGATGGGCTTGGAATAAAAGCAGCCTGCACTGTTCAGGCAGCCTGAAAACATCTGATTTTTTGTAAACATTTATTTTTCATTTCATAAGGAAACCAATCATGTCAGCAAAAGAAGTTCAATTTGGCACAGAAGTGCGTCAAAAAATGGTAAACGGCGTGAACGTATTGGCCAACGCGGTGAAAGTTACCCTCGGCCCCAAAGGCCGCAACGTGGTGCTCGACCGCTCCTTCGGCGGCCCGCACATCACCAAAGACGGCGTTACCGTCGCCAAAGAAATCGAGCTGAAAGACAAGTTTGAAAACATGGGCGCGCAGATGGTGAAAGAAGTCGCGTCCAAAACCAACGACGTAGCGGGTGACGGCACCACCACCGCCACCGTGCTGGCGCAGGCCATCGTGGCCGAAGGCATGAAATACGTTACCGCCGGCATGAACCCCACCGACCTCAAACGCGGCATCGACAAAGCCGTGGCCGCGCTGGTGGGCGAATTGAAAAACATCGCCAAACCCGTGCCGGAAAAATCCAAGGAAATCGCCCAAGTGGCCTCCATTTCCGCCAACTCCGACGAAGCCATCGGCGACATCATCGCCAAAGCCATGAACGAAGTGGGCAAAGAAGGCGTGATCACCGTCGAAGACGGCAAATCGCTGGAAAACGAAGTGGAAGTCGTCAAAGGCATGCAGTTCGACCGCGGCTACCTGTCGCCCTATTTCGTGTCCAACATCGAAAAACAAATCGCCGAACTCGACGCGCCCTTTGTGCTGCTGTTTGACAAAAAAATCAGCAACATCCGCGACCTCCTGCCCGTTCTGGAACAGGTTGCCAAAACCAGCCGTCCGCTTCTGATTATCGCCGAAGACGTCGAAGGCGAAGCGCTGGCTACCCTCGTGGTGAACAACATCCGCGGCATCCTGAAAACCGTGGCCGTGAAAGCCCCCGGCTTCGGCGACCGCCGCAAAGCCATGCTGCAGGACATCGCCATCCTCACCGGCGGCACCGTGATTGCCGAAGAAGTCGGCCTGTCGCTGGAAAAAGCCACCCTCGACCAACTCGGCCAGGCCAAACGCATCGAAGTGGGCAAAGAAAACACCACCATCATCGACGGTTTGGGCGACAAAGCGGCAGTAGAAGCCCGCGTCGGCGAAATCCGCAAACAGATCGAAACCGCCACCAGCGATTACGACAAAGAAAAACTGCAAGAGCGCGTAGCCAAACTGGCCGGCGGCGTTGCCGTTATCAAAGTCGGCGCGGCTACCGAAGTCGAAATGAAAGAGAAGAAAGACCGCGTGGAAGACGCGCTGCACGCCACCCGCGCAGCCGTTGAAGAAGGCGTGGTTGCCGGCGGCGGCGTCGCTCTGCTGCGTGCCCGCGCGGCTCTGGAAAACCTGCACACCGGCAATGCCGACCAGGACGCGGGCGTACAGATCGTACTGCGCGCGGTTGAGTCCCCGCTGCGCCAAATCGTCGCCAACGCAGGCGGCGAACCCAGCGTGGTGGTGAACAAAGTGCTGGAAGGCCAAGGCAACTACGGCTACAACGCCGGCAGCGGCGAATACGGCGACATGATTGAAATGGGCGTACTCGACCCCGCCAAAGTCACCCGCTCCGCGCTGCAACACGCCGCGTCCATCGCCGGCCTGATGCTGACCACCGACTGCATGATTGCCGAAATCCCCGAAGACAAACCGGCCATGCCCGATATGGGCGGCATGGGCGGAATGGGCGGCATGATGTAAGAGGCCGTCTGAAAGCCCGACGCGCAAGCGTTGAAAACAACACCCGCAGGGTTTGCGCCCTGCGGGTGTTGTTTATTGTTTGAGGCCGTCTGAAAACACTTTGTCCTGTTCAGACGGCCTCCGGCGGCATTTTGCAGCCAAAGGCGTGACATTCAAACGGTAATCCGCCCCGTTTTGCGCCGCCGCGCAGCAAAAAGGCGGCGCAATCGGGCATGCTGTGCTACATTCTGCCGCCAACACCGACGTACAAAGGAAACCCCTATGAAAAAAAACCTTATCCCCACCCTTGCCGCCTGCCTGCTGCTGGGCGGCTGCATGACCGGCATCATGTGGGAGCGCGTGGCCGGTGACCAGTACGAATTTGCCGCAGACGGGAGCGATAACATCACCGCCTTTGCCGTTGCCACTGCCGACAGCAGCCAGTTAAAAAAAAGCAGCCTGATACTGGTGGGCGAAAAATACTGGTACGTTTTAGACCAAGGAGAGGAAAACACGCAGCGCTTGGCACAACTGCGCGCGCAATTTCCCAAAGCCTTTTCTTTTAAAAGCAAAGGCGATCTTGAAGCAAACAAGCGCTACAAAAACAACACCTTTGTTTTAGAACGCCGCGAAGGAGAGAAAGGCTCGTTCCGCAGCGAATACTGCCTGGGCTACCAAACCGACAATCCCGCCGAAGCCAAGCAATTGGCCGCTTTGGGCTTTGACAAAAAACCGGACGGCTACGAAACCTGCAGCGCGGTTACCGGCAAAATTTACGCCGTCGGCAATTTGAAAGTTCCTGCCGAATACCGTTTCGAGAGCCGTCTGCCGGTGCAATTAGGCCGCTCTTACGGCAAATCCGCCCCCGCCGGCAATAAAGTCGCCGCCGCCCTGCTCACCCCGTTTACCCTGGCAGCGGATGCCATCGCCACGGTAACGGTGTATCCGATCATGTTTCGTAAAGCCTGGTTCGGGGATATTTCGATGTAAAACATACAAAAGCAGCCTGAAAACGGTTTATCCCGCTTTCAGGCTGCTTTTTTGGCAGATTGTTTTTTCAGACGGCCATCGCCTGAAACACTTCTTTGGCGGCGGCCACGGTTTCTTCAATCAGCTCAGGCGTATGCGCGGCGGAGACGAAACCGGCTTCGTAGGCGGAGGGGCCGAAGGCGACTTGTTTGTCGAGCATGCCGTGGAAAAAGGTTTTGAAGCCGTCCACGTTGGAGCGCGCCATGTCGCCGTAGTTGCGCGGCAGGCCGTCTGAAAAATACAGGCCGAACATGCCGCCCATGCTGTCGGCACAGAAGGCGACGCCTGCAGCTGCGGCGGCAGCCTGAAAGCCTTGTACCAGCTGTTCGGTACGCGCGGTAAGATTTTCGTAGAAGCCCGGCCGCTGGATGATTTCCAGCGTTTTCAAACCGGCGGCGACGGCGACGGGGTTGCCCGACAAAGTGCCGGCCTGATACACGCCGCCCAGCGGGGAGATGCAGGCCATGATGTCTTTGCGGCCGCCAAACGCCGCCAGCGGCATGCCGCCGCCGATCACTTTGCCCATGGTGGTCAAATCGGGCGTGATGCCGTGCAGCGACTG
>CAMURX010000011.1 GCA_947097615.1 uncultured Neisseria sp.
GGAAGCGCCGGTAAACGAAGACTGCATGAGCCTGGGCATCGAACCGTCGATGCCGTTTGAGCCGACCGATGAGGATTTGGCACGGATGGAGTTACTGAGATGATGGATATTTATTTGAATATCGATACCAAAGGTACGGTGGTACTGACCATCGGGCAGCCGATGTACCCTGAAGACCAATGGCTGGTCTGCCCCTTTGAGGAGGCGGACTTTCCCGAAGAAATCGCCCGCGCGGTCGAACGAGAGGCCGGAGAAGACGAAAACGGCTGGTATGTCCCCGGTTTTGAGGCTGTGCAAACGCAAGACGAACAGTTTGAAAAAGCGTTGGAATTTAAAGAAAACGTGCTGGCAAGGCTGGAAGGAGCGTTTGAGGAGGATACGCCATGAAAGTCAAATGCCCGTCCTGCGGCGCAAGCATGAGCCTAGACGTACTCATCGCCCACGATGAAGCCCGCGCCGCGCTGATTGCGCTGGCAGGGATTTCAGACGGCCTGACCCGCGCGATGCTCAAGTATTTGACCCTGTTCAGGCCGTCTGAAAAAGACCTGACCTTTGCCCGCACCGCCCGCCTGTTGGGCGAGCTTTTGCCGATGATACGCGCAGAAACAATCAGCCGTAGCGGCAAAACCTACCCCGCCCCGCGCGAGGCATGGATTTGGGCGGTGGAGCGCTGCTTTGAGGCATTGGAAAAAGAGCGGCTGACCCCGCCGCTGACGAGCCACGGTTTTTTACTGGAAAACATCACTTTTTGGAAGCCGGAGAAAACGGCGGCAACAGCGGTTTCAGACGGCCTCCCCGTCAGGCAGGCCGCACCGAGCACCAAGCTGCGCGAGGGCGCAGCGGACTTGATGGAGTGGGGAAATGGAGGAGGACAATAACTGGCTGAAAAAAGAAATCGCGCAGGGCTTTACCATGCTGGCCGCGCTGAATCTGAAAGGCCGGCCGGCAGCGGCGGATTTGAAGCCCGTAGCGATACTGTGGTTGAAAATCCTAAGCAGGCGGCAATGGCAATTTGAGCGGGATGCACCGCGTGTCCGCTCGGCATTTGAGAAACTGGCCGCCGAATCGGACGAATGGCCGAACCCTGCGGATTTCACCCGCGCCCTGCCGCCGGAGCTGCTGCGTCTCGAACCGAGGCTGGAGGACAAGCACACAGCCACGGAATACGGCCACCGGATGGCGCAGGAAATCATAGGCCGTCTGAAAGACGCGCCGCTATTCCAAACCGAATGGATACACGGAACGAGAAGCCGCTCCGTGGACGAATGTAAAAAAATCTATGCCGCAAGGCAGAAACAGAAAGGTAAACAACATGACTGAAATCGATTTGAGCCGCTACCGCCAAGACGCGAAAGGCAATCTGATCCCGCTGGAAAACATCAAAGAAACCGACCTGCTGCGCGACGAGCTGGTGATGGAAATCGTCGCCAAAGCGCAGGCCGTGCGCGACAACATCGCCGCGTTCAAACAGAGCGCAATGGAAGACATCGCCGCCTTTGCCCAACTCTCGGCCGAAAAATACGGCGCAAAACTGGGCGGCACGAAAGGCAATATCCGCCTGATGAGCTTCGACGGCGCCTACCGCATCGCGCTGGCCATGCAGGACACCCTGAGCTTTGACGAGCGCCTGGCCGCCGCCAAAGCCCTGATTGACGAGTGCATCAACGAATGGACGGCAGGCAGCCGCCCCGAACTCAAAGCCTTAATCAACGACGCTTTCCAAGTGGACAAAGAAGGCAACATCTCCACCACCCGCGTGCTCGGCCTGCGCCGCCTGAGCATCGACGACGAGAAATGGCACAGGGCGATGGACGCGCTCTCCGACAGCGTGCAGGTGCAAACCAGCAAGCCCTTTGTGCGCGTGTACCGGCGCGAAGCCAACGGGGAATACAGTCTGATGAGTTTGGATATTGCGAAGGTGTGAACGATGAGTACAGATAAAAAACAGGAACTATCCACCGACAAGTCGGCAACGGTGGACATCAAACTGCGGGCAGACAGCGGATACATCTGTTCCATGCTTAACCTGCGCATCAGCCCGAAACAATGGGCGCTTATCAATGAGATTTTGAATAGAAAAGATTTATAGAACCCGCGCGGCACGGCCTGCCGCATCAACCCTAGGAGCATCATCATGCAAATCGAAGACGGACAAATCATCAAAGACTTTCTGGAACAGAACTGGGCAGCCTGGCTGGCCTACTGTGAAGAAAACAACATCAGCGAAACCGATGCAGAAGAAATCTGCAACCAACTGGGAGAATAAACCATGCACAAAACCGACCTGATCGACACCACCGCCCGCGCCACCGGCCTGTCCAAAACCGACACCGCGCGCACCATCGACGCCGCGCTCGACGCCGTCTGCAAAGCGCTTGCCGCCGGCGACACCGTCGCCCTGACCGGCTTCGGCAGCTTTGCCGTTTCCGCCAAAGCCCAGCGCGAAGGGCGCAATCCGAAAACCGGCGAGATACTGACCATCGCCGCGCACAACAGCGTCAAGTTCAAAGCGGGCAAGACGCTCAAAGACGCGGTAAACGCCTAAGCCACCACGCAAGGCAGCCTGAAAATCCAAAACGGTTTTCAGGCTGCCTTTTTGTTTGCGCTGCGCTTTTTGCTGCGTTATTATTCCATACCAATTTGATTTTAAATAAAAAGTGAAACGCCGTTTCACTTTTTGCGGCCAACGGGCAGCCTGAAAACCTTTCAGGCTGCCCATACTGCCAGCCGCAGGGAGGGAACATGAAGAAACCGCATATCCGCAAAACGCGCGGCATCTGGACGGCAAGTCCGGCAACGGCATCGGGCGATCTGTCTTTTGCCGATATCCTGCCGCTTACCCAACAAACCGCCCTTGCCACCTTCTTTGCCTTTGGCAAAAACATGGCATCCCTATTCAAGGAGCTGCCATGAAAGAAACCGCCGCCCACAAAAAAGCCCGTCTGATCCGCCTGCTGCACGTGGCCAAAAGCCAGCTGCAGATGGACGATGCTGCCTACCGCACGCTGCTGGCCAACGCGTCGCGCGGCAAAACCAGCAGCAAGGCAATGGGCGTGGACGAGCTGGAAACCGCGCTGCGGATGATGAAGGCGCAGGGTTTTGTCGTTACCCTCAGGCAGCCTGAAAACGGCCGCAAAGACCTGCCGGTGCGCGATTACGGCGCACAGGTGGCGATGATACGGGGCTTGTGGCTGGAGCTGCACCAAATGGGGGCGGTACGCAGTCCGTCGGAAATCAGCCTCGCCCGCTTTGTCAAACGGATGACCGGCACCGACCACCACGGCTGGCTGGACGCGGACAATGCGTCAAAGGTGATCGAGCATTTGAAACAGTGGAAACAAAGAGAGGAGGCCAAACATGGCGGATGAGCGCGTACCCGAGCTGGTTACGGATTTGGAAGACCAGATGGCGGCCTGTCTGCTGTCTGAGCTACCCATCGAGCGCAAAAAGGCGCTGGCGCTGAGCAAAAAAGTGGCGCGGCACATCACCGACAACTGGGGCGGCCAGCTGATTTACATCCCGAAAAACCATCTCGGCCAGCTCTCCGAGCGCGACATGCAGGTTTATCGGGATTTCGACGGCCGCAACCATGCCGCGCTGGCGAAAAAATACCATCTGACCGTGCAGCAGATTTACAAGATTGTGAAGGAGGTCGGCCGGCGCGAGCGGGCGAAAAACCAGGGCGATTTGTTCGGCGACGCGGCGGACAACCAAAATAGCGGTCAGGTTTGCTTCTGACCGCTTTTTTACGGCGTTTTGCCGCGCAGGCGGGTGTTTGCCCGTCTGCAGGCCGAAAGGCCGTAAAAACGCAAAATACGGCGTTTGCCGTTTCAGGCTTTTCAGACGGCCTTTTTTAAAGCAGGTTAAAAGTCTTTCAGGCTGCCGCGGCGCATCATCGCCCCATCACACCGATGGGGCTTTTTGTATGTCCAAATTTTTTGAAATCTTCCGCGCCGGCACGCACACCGACAACAACGGCCGGCGCATCACCATCAGTGCCGACGACCTGGCGGCGACGGCGGCGGCCTACAACACGACCACGCACGAGGCGCCGGTAGTCGTCGGCCACCCGAAAACCGACGCGCCCGCCTACGGCTGGGTAGGCAGCCTGAAAGCCGAGGGCGGCAGCCTGCTGGCGGACTTTGCCCAGATGGACGCGGCCTTTGCCGAGCAGGTGCGCCAAGGCCGCTACAAAAAGGTGTCGGCCAGCTTTTACCAGCCCGACGCCCCCGCCAATCCAGCACCGGGCAAATGGTCGCTGCGCCATGTCGGCTTTTTGGGTGCGCACCCGCCTGCGGTTAAAGGGCTGAAACCGATTGAGTTTAACGAGGCGGAAGCGGGCGTGGTCGAATTTGGCGAGAGCGCCGAACCGGCCGCCCTACTGCGCCGCCTGCTGGCCGCGCTCGGTTTTCAGGCTGCCGATTTTGCCGAAGACCCGCCGCCGAACACATCCCAACCCGAATCCCATCCCACCAACCCCGAACCCAAGGAGCCCGATATGGCCACCGAAGAACAACTGGCGGCAGAGAAAGCCGCCCGCGAACAGGCCGAACAGGCCGCCGCAGCGGCGCAAGCCGAACTGCAGAAGCTGAAAGACGCGCAGGCGCAGTCCGAGCGCGAAGCGGCGCATCAGGAAAACACCGACTTTGCCGAAGGCTTGGTCAAAGCAGGCCGTCTGAAACCTGCCGACAAAGAACTGGTGGTGCAGGCTTTGGACTTTGCCGAGTACCCGCAGCACACCACCGCCGATTTCGGCGAGGGCGACGGCAAGAAAACACTAGCCGCCGCGCTGCGCGATTTTCTCGGTGCAGTACTGCCGCAACAGCTGCCTGCCGCAGGCCATCTGGCCACCGGCGTTTCGGCCAAACCCGCCGGCGTTTCGGCCGACTTCGCCGAGAACGCCGATCCCGAAGCATTGAGCCACCACCAGCGCGCGCTGGCGCTGGCGGCCAAAGAAGGCATCAGCTACGCCGAGGCGGCGCGCCGCACGGTATCCGAATAACTTTGATTGTTTGAACAAGGAAACACGATGAGCACTTCCCATTTGAAAAACCTGCGCGGCCAAATCGATCCCGTGCTGACCCAGCTGGCGCTGGGCATGAAGCAGGCCGAATTTGTCGCCGAACGGATTATGCCCGTTGTCTTTACCGACAAAGAAGGCGTGCGCGTGCCGGTGTTCGGCAAAGGCTCGTTTGTCGAGTACCGCACCGAGCGCGCGGTGGGCGCGGCCAGCAATGTGATTACGCTGGATGCGCCGTCCTACCTGCCGGTGGTGCTGGAAGAACACGATTTGTCGGCCGGTGTGGACTACCGCGAACAGGCCGAGAGCCAATACGACGAGCGCGCCAAAGCCGCCCGCCGTGTGGTGCGCGGCGTGCAGCTGCGCCAAGAAGTCGAAACCGCACAGCTCGTTACCGCCAAATCGGCCTACGAGAGTGGCCACAGCAAAGACCTGTCCGCCACCAAACAATGGAGCGACGGCACGTCCGATCCGATGGAAGACATTGCCAATGCCAAAGAGCTGGTGCGCGCCGCCTGCGGCGTTTCCCCCCGCGTGCTGGTGGTCGGCGCGAGCGTGCTGCACGCGCTGTCCAAGCACGACGGCCTGCGCGGTGCTTTGTCTTCATCCGAGCGCAAAACGCTGCTGTCTCTCGATCAGATTAAAAACCTGTTGGATTTGGACGACATCATCGTCGGCGCGGCGGTATCCGTGCCCGACGGCAAAAAGCAGACCGCCGACATCTGGGGCAAATTCGCCAGCCTGATTGTGCGCCCGCACGCCGTTTCAGACGGCAACGACGAGGGCGAACCGGCCTTCGGCTACACCTTCCGCCGCCGCGGTATGCCGCTGGTCGACCGCTACGACGGCGTGGGCGGCAAGGTGGAATACGCCCGCTACACCGACATCCGCAAAGCGGCGGTGGTCGGCAGCGCGTGCGGCTATTTGTTTGAAAAGGCAGTCGCCTAAACAATTTGAGGCAGCCTGAAAAGGCTTTCAGGCTGCCTTGGGAGAGAATCATGAAAGTTACTTTTGAAGACTTGGAAAACAAAAACGCCAAGGCCGATTATCACCGCGTCGGTGAAACCACCACCATTGTTTGCTCGCTGACTCTGCCTTCGGGTTTTGTTGTAACCGGTAAGGCATCCTGCCTGAACCCGGCAGAGTTTAACGAAGAGGTCGGCTGCGAGCTGGCTTATCAGGAAGCAATGAACGCGCTGTGGGAACTGGAAGCTTACCGCGTGAAAGAAAACGCCTATCTGGCAGAACGGGAGGTCGTAAATGGCTAAAACCAAACAGGTGGTACTGGCCACCACCATCCGCGCGGAAGGCGCAATCGTCGCCAACCGTTTTGTGAACTACGCGGGCAAGCAGGCCAAAGCTGGCGAAGCGGTGCTGGGCGTGGCGCCCTACGACACCGCTGCGGGCGACATTGCCGCCGTGGATGCGCTGGGCATTGTCCTGGTCGAAAGCGGCGGCGCGCTGGCCGCGGGCGACGCGGTCGCCGCCGACGCACAGGGATGCGCGGTCAAACAGGCAGGCAGTGCGCCGACGGCAGGCTATGTGCTGGACGATGCCGCAGCCGCCAACGAAACCGTACGCATCAAGATCGGAGGCTAGGCATGAAAACCTATATCGCCAACACGCCGCTGATTTTGGAAGACGACAGCGGCCGCGAATACCGCGTCGAAGCGGGCGAAGCGGTGGACTTGACGCCCGAGCTGTACGAGCTGGTGGCCGCCCACGTCAGCGAAGCGGAAATTTCCGCCGCCGATTTGGCCGCCAGCGGCTATCAGGCCGACGGTGAAACCCCGCTGACGCAGCCTGAAACGCCGTCTGAAAACCCGCCCGCAGGGCAGCCTGAAAGCCAAACCGACGACGGCGAAATGCCGAAACGCGGGCGCGGCAGGGAAGAGAAAGCGGAGTAGGCCGTGTACATCACGCGTGAAGATGTCGCCGCTGCCGTCGGCCATGCCGAGCTGACCCAGCTCACCAACGACGAAATGGCCGATTTTGCCACCGCCCAACCTGATTGGGTGGTGGTAGACAGAGCCATCGAATATGCCTGCGAGCTGGCCGACGGCTATCTGATGGGACGTTACACCCTGCCGTTACAGCCCGTGCCGACCATGCTGCGGTTGTGGTGCACCGATCTGGCGCGCTACTGGCTGCACAAACGCCGCCTGCACGGTGCGGACTTTCCGAAGGAAGTGCAGGCCGCCTACGACGATGCCACCCGCCTGCTCGGCCACGTACGCGACGGCAAGCTGCATTTGGGCATACGCGGTACGGCTGCAGCTACGGAAAAACCGCAGCCCGAAGGCGGTGCCTACCGCATCCGCGCCAAAGCCAAACAAAACTGGGAGGGCTACTGATGGCCGCTACCCTGCCGATACTGCAAGACGTGGCCGGACGCATCCGCAGCAAAATGCCCGACATAGAAACGCGGCTGTTTCCCGACAACCCGGCAGGCTACCGCTTTATCCACCCCAAAGGGGCGGTGCTGGTGGGCTATCAGGGCAGCAGTTTTGCCGCGCCGCACGATACCGAAGCCGTCGTCCAGCAGCGCAAACTGACCCTGCACCTGACGCTGTTCGGGCGCGGCGTACACAACGACGCAGGCACGCTGGACATGCTCGACCGCCTGCGGCTGGCGGTAACGGGATACCGCCCGGCCGACTGCAACAAAATCCACTTGCTCGAAGAATCGTTTGCCGACGAAAGCGACGGCGTTTGGCAATACCGGCTTTTGGTACAGACCGAAACCCAGCAGATCGAGCAGCGCGAACCCGTCACCGCCGCCAAACTGGCCGAAATCGTCCTGCGGCAACAACCCAATCCCTAAACCCCATAAGGAGACCCCCATGGCAGCAGCCTTCCACCACGGCACGGAAACCATCCGCATAGACGGCGGTTCGTCGCCTGTTTACACCGTCGACGGCGCGATTACCGCCATCATCGGCACCGCCCCCATCGGCAGACCGAACGAACTGACCGTATGCCAAACCCTGAAAGACTTCGCCCAATTTGGCGCCGCCCTGACCGGACGCGGCTTTACGATTCCCGATGCAGCCAATATTTGGACGCGCTACGGCGCGGGCATTGCCTATGTGGTCAACGTCTGCGACCCTGCCAAACACAAAAGCAGCGTAACCGGCGAAATACTGGCTGTCGATGCCGCTACCCTGATGGCAAAAACCAAATTCCCCGCCCTGCATACCGCCGGCCTCACCGTCTACGACGGAACGACCGCACTGACAGCCGGCACGCATTACACCATCAGCCTGTGGAAAGGGGAGATTAAATTCAAAAGCAAACCCGTCGCACCGAAAATCAGCTACACCTATACCGACCCCGCCAAGGTCACCGACGCAGACATCCTCGGCGGATTTGTTGCCGCCAGCGGCAAACGCACAGGCTTGGAGCTGGTTACCGAGGGCTACAGCCGCTTCGGCGCGGATGCCAAAATCATCATCGCCCCCGGCTACGAACGCCCCGCCGTCTCCGCCGGGCTGGTCAATACCGCCGCCAAACTCAAGGCCATCGCCTACATCAGCGCCCCCAAAGGCACCGGCCTGAGCCAGGCCATAGAAGGGCGCGGCCCCTTGGGCAAAATCAACTTTCAGACGGCCTCCGACCGCGCCCAGCTGTTTTTCCCGCACGTTGTCGGCCTGCTGGGACTGGAAAACCTGGCCACACACGCCGCCGGCCTGCGCATGAAAACCGACGTCGAAAAAGGCTACTGGTGGAGCATTTCCAACCAAGAGCTGCTGGGCGTAACCGGTTTGGAAATCGGCCTGACCGCCCGCGGCGACGACCCGCAGAGCGAAACCAACCGCCTGAACGAAAAAGGCATCACCACCGTTTTCAACAGCTACGGCAGCGGTTTCCGCATGTGGGGCAACCGTCTGGCCTGTTTCCCGAGCGTGAGCCACATCAAGAATTTTGAAGTAGCCCAGCGCACCGGCGATGTGATTGACGAGAGCCTGCGCCGCTACGCGCTGCAATACATCGACCGCCCGATAGACGAGGCGCTGATCGACAGCCTGCTGGAAGGCTACCGCACTTATCTCGGCACACTTAAATCCATAGTCGGCAGCTCGGTCAGCCTTGATTACGACTACGACCTGACCGACGCCTTTTCCAAAGGCCAAGTGCCGCTGGTGTACGACTACACGCCCAAGCTGCCAGCCGAGCGCATTACCAACACTTCGGTGATGACCCGAAAATATCTGGTCAACCTGACCACCGCCGACCGGTAAACAAAGGGACAAACCATGAGCATCGAATTAAACGTGATCTACAACGCCGCGCTGTACCTGAACGGCAATACCCAAATCGGCCGCAGCGGCGAAATCAAACTGCCTGAAATCGAAATCGAGCAGGAAGAGTACAAGGGACTGGGCATGGCCATCGGCGTTTCCCTGCCGATGGGTATCAAAATCGGCGAGGCCGAAATCAACTGGAACGGCTTTTATCCCGACGCTTTCCGCGCGGTGTACGACCCGTTCAAAGCCCAGCAGCTGATGATCCGCGCCGACATTCAGCAGCACAACGCATTGGGGCGGGCGGAGGAAGTGCCGCTGGTGGCCACCCTGACCGGCAATTTCAGCAAGTCGCCCTTGGGCACCTACAAACCCAAAGAGCGCGCCGAGTTTGCCAGCACCTTTCTCGCCCACGCAGGCAGCCTGAAAGTGGTCGGCCGCGAAATTCTCTATTTCGACGCCTTTACCAACCAGTACCGCGTGGACGGTGCGGATATGTTCGCCAAGTTCCGCCGCAACCTAGGGCAGTAATAAACGGTTTTTTAAAGCGGTTTAAAAGCCGCAAGGCAGCCTGAAAACTAAACTCACCATCTGATTTTGATGGTGGGTTTTTCTTTTGGCCGCCCCACCCGGCGTTTTTTTAAGGACAGGAAAATGGCACAGAACGAAGCGCAAAAGATGCAAGAACAGATGGGTGTGGCCAAAGAAATCAGGCTGTACTGCCCGATCAGACTGGCGGACGGCACGCTGTTGGAAAGTGTAACCGTGCGCCGCGCCAAGGTTGGCGACATCCGCGCGGTGGCACATCTGGAAGGCGATGCGGCGCAGGAAATCGCCATGATGGCGCGCCTGTCCGGGCTTGTACCCGAAGATTTGGAAAATATGGATTTGTGCGACTACAAGCAGATGCAGGAATTTTTTCGCACCTGCCAAGAGCCACCGCGAACCGTCTGACCCGCACACTTTCCGCCGCCTGCTGGCCGCCGCCTGCGCCGATATGGCGTGGTGGTACGGCTGGCCGCTGCGGGAAATAGACGAATTGGATATGGAAGATTTCCTAGCCTTCCAAAAAGAAGCAGCCCGCCAAATCAAGGCGGGCTATCGGAAAGGCTGATCAGCGGCGGGTAAGAAACTTGTGTTTGAGTATAGCCAGTCCGGCAAACAGGCTGCCGGCCAGCGCACCGGCCAGTAAAACGGGGACTTTGCCCAGCAGTATGAACAGAGCCGCGCCGAGCATCCAAACCAGCGCAAGCGGCAACAATACGGACGAATCCGCAGCGGGATATGCGGACAATACCTCAAAGGCCAAAACCGCCATCCATGCGGCAAAGGACAAAACCAAAACCGCATCGGCGGTTTGGTTGAAAATCTTCGCGTATCTGTCGTTCACGATGCCCCCTTTCTTTCGGCAAATCATAAGGTCGCAACAGCAATATGGCAAGCAGTTTCTCCATCGGCATCACCATCGGCGCGTCTGTCGGCGCGGCGGTGGCCGGCATCAAAAGCGTCGGCTCGTCTATGAAGTATCTGGGCGAAGTGACCGACACGCTGAACCGCCGCCAGCGTCTGCTGAAAGAGACGCTGGACAATCCGCTGCGCATGTCCAAACAGCGGGTGGGCGAGTTGCGCCGCGAGTATGTGCAGCTCGGGCAGACCATCGACACAATCAACACCAAGCGCGTCCGGATCGCAGAGTTGCAACAGTTGCGCCAAAGCCATTACGACAAGCGCGCAGCCTTTAAAAACGAGCTCCTCGGCGCGGCGGCCGCAGGCGGCGTGATTGCCGTTCCCGTCAAGCTGGCCATAGATTTCGAGTCGGCAATGGCCGATGTAAAAAAGGTGGTGGACTTCGATACGCCGCAGCAGTTCCAGCAGATGAACCGCGACATTCTGAAGCTGACGCGCACCATCCCGATGGCCGGCAAAGATATTGCCGCCATTGTGGCGGCCGGCGGCCAAAGCGGTGTGGCGCGCAAAGACCTGCTGGGTTTTGCTTCCGATGCGGCCAAGATGGGCGTGGCTTTCGATATGGCGGCAGGAGACGCCGGCGACGCGATGGCGACGCTGTCAAATGTGCTGCAAATCCCCATTCCCAAAATCAACCGTCTGGGCGATGCCATCAACCACCTGTCGGACAATGCCAACTCCAAGGCCGCCGATATTGTCAATGTGCTGACCCGCGTCGGCAGTGACACCAAGCAGCTCGGCCTGACCGAAAACCAGGCCGCCGCACTGGGCAGTACCTTTTTGAGCATGGGTAAGGCGCCCGAGCTGGCCGCGCAGGCGATGAAAGGGATGGTGACTTCGCTGTCGGTTTTGAAAGCGGGCGAAGGCAAAAAGGAGTTGGCCAAACTGGGGCTGACCACCAAAGAATTTGCCGCTGCCATGAATAAAGATGCCAACGGCGCGATACTCAACCTGCTCTCGCGTATCAAGCAGCTGCCCAAAGACGAGCAGTTTCCGCTGCTGCTGAAAATGTTCGGCCGCAACTATGCCGACGATGTGATGCTGCTGGCCAACAATGTCGGCGAGTACAACCGCCAGCTGGATTTGCTCTCGGAAAAAGACGCATCGGGCAACTTGAAATACCTTGGCTCGATGCAGCGCGAGTTTGCCAACCGTTCGGCCACCACCGCCAACCAGTTTAAGCTGTTCAAAAACGGTTTGGCCGAGATCGGCATTACCGTCGGCAGCGTGCTGTTACCCGCCATTAACGGCGCGTTGGCATCGGTCAAACCGTTGGTCGGCGCGTTTGCCGACTGGGCGGCGGAAAACCCGAAATTCGTCAGCGGGCTGGTGCATCTGGTTGCGGGTCTTGCTGCTCTGAAAATCGGCGGCTTGGGCTTTCGCTTCCTGCTGAACGAGTGGCGCGGCTTTACCGCCGCCGTGAAACTGGGCAGGGCATTACTGGGGGCGGACTGGTTGGCGGCCGTGCTGCGCTTCAAAAGCGGCACGGGCATCCTTGCCCGCAGCCTGTCGCTCGGCAAATCGGTTGCGGCGGCGGCTTTTTCCGGTATCGGCAGGGCTTTTTCCGGCCTGCTCCGTTTTCTGCCGCTTGCCCGCACCGCCGTCCTCTCCCTCGGCCGCGCCCTGTTGGCCACGCCCGTCGGCTGGATTGCCGCCGCGCTGGCTGCCGCCGCGTTCCTGATTTACAAATACTGGCGGCCTATAAAGGCGTTTTTCCTCGGCTTTTGGGACGGGCTGACGGCAGCCTTCAAACCCGTGCTGCCGCTGTTTGACGGTTTCACTGCCGCGCTGGGCGGGATTTGGGAAACCGTGCGCCCCGTTTTGCAGCCGGTTTTGGACTGGTTCGGGGAATTTTTCGGCCTGACGCAGGAAGCGGAGGGCGGAGCGCGTGGTTTTGGCGCATCGTTCGGTGCGGCGGTGGGCGGCGTGTTGGCCGCCGTGGTCGAAACCGGCGCGATGATTATCAGCGGCTGGCGGATGATTTTCGACACGCTGTTCGGCGCGGCCGATGCGGCGTGGACGGAAATCAAAACCGCCTTTGACGGCGGCCTGACAGGAATACTGGGGCTGATTTTGAACTGGTCGCCGCTGGGCGCGTTTTATCAGGCATTCGCCGCCGTGATGAGCTGGTTCGGCGTCGAGCTACCCGCCAAGTTTACCGGCTTCGGCCAGATGATGATTGACGGCTTAATCAACGGCATCAAAGCCAAAATCGGTGAAGCGGTCGCTACCATGCAAGGTTTGGCCGCCAAAGTAAAAAGTGCATTTACAAGCGGCAAAGGCATGGACATCCATTCGCCCAGCCGTGTGTTCAAAAGCTACGGCGGCTATCTGATGGAAGGCCTGCAGCTGGGCATCGGTGCGTCGGCGGGGCGGCCGCTGGCGGCTGTGCAGTCGGTGGCCGGCCGTCTGAAACAGCGTTTCACTGCCGGCAGCGGCCTGTCGGCGGAAATGGCCGCATCGATACGCACCAACGCCGATGAGTTCGCCGCCGCCCGCCAGACGCAGGCGGCAGGCGGGATCACAGTGAACTTTAATCCAACCATCAACGCCCCCGGCGGTGATCCGCAGCAGATTCAGGCTGCCCTGCGGCTGGGTTTGCAGGAATTTGAAACGATGTACCGCCGCATGATGGCGGACATACAAAGAAGGGCTTACTGATGTACGCGATGCTAGGCGAGGTGCGCTTCGAGCTGTTGCAGAGCTTTACCGAGTTTGAAGAGACGCACGGCGCGGATTACGCCAAGCACGAAGTGCTGGGCGGCCGCCCGCGCTTGCAGGCGGTGGGCAACGATCTCACCAAAATCCGCTTCGGCCTGAAACTGCACTGGAAGCTGGGCAGCCCCGATGCCGCCTACAAGGGGCTGGTGGCGGCGAAAGAAGCGCAGCAGGCGCTGTCGCTGGTCACCGGCGCGGGACGCTTTGTCGGCTGGTTTGTGATTGAGTCGCTGACCGCCCGCACGCTGGTGCAGGACGCGCAGGGGCGTACGGCGGCTCGGGAGCTGGAAGTGTCACTGGTTGAGTTTGTCGGCGACCCGAACAACCCGCTGCCTGCGCCCGCCGTCGCACCCGCGCAGGAAAACCCGCTCTTGTCGCTTTTGCCCGAGAGCGTGCGCGGCACGGCATCCAAAGCCGCTGAAGCGGTGCAAAAGGGCGTGCGCCTGTACCGCGCGGCGGAAAAGGAAATCGGCCAAATCCAAAACCTGATCGGCCGCGCACGCGATCTGAAAAATGACCCGGCCGCCGCCTTTTCGATACTGGGCGACGCGCTCTCTGTCGGCGGTTCGGCTTTGGGCAAACTCGATACCCTGCCGGAAGCCGGCCGCTATTTCGGCAGCCTGAAAGGGGCGGCCGAGATGCTCTCCTACGGCGGCCAGGCATCACGCCATCTGGCCGACGGCATGGCTGCCGTACGCAGCGGAGTGGAAAGCCGCAGCATCGGCGGCTGGCTGGAGGCGGCGGCGGAATTTGCCGCAGCCGCTGGCGACAGTCTGAACAACGGGGCGGCAGGTGCCGAAAGCCTGACCGCGTATTTGGCCGCGAGAAAGGACGGCACATGAAACAGTCGGTTTTACAGCACACCACGGCCGAAGGCGAGCGCTGGGATTTGATCGCCCACCGCTATTACGGCAACGCGCTGCTGATTGAAGGGCTGATTGCCGCCAATCCGCACCTGCCGGTCTGCGAAGCCTTTGCGGCGAACCTGACGGTGTTTGTGCCGGTATTGCCTGCCAAACCGCAGAGCCGGGACGATATGCCGCCGTGGATGAGATAAGGAACAACATGAAACCAAGCAGTATCAGTGCCGCACTCGGCAGCCTGCTTTCAGACGGCCTTTCAGGCAGCCTGAAACCCCCGTCCGCCCATCCCGTTACCCTGCCCGACGTGCTGGTCAAATATGAGCAGAAAGACATCAGCTCCGACATCCGCCCTTATTTTTTGTCGCTGAGCTACACCGACTATCTGGAAGGCCAGTCCGACGAAATCCAGCTCGATTTGGAAGACACCGACGGCCGCTGGCTGCGCTCGTGGTATCCGAACCAGGGCGACAAACTGGCCTTGCAGCTGGGCGACCAATTTACGGGCATGGTGAATCTGGGCGAATTTGAAATCGCCGAAATCGAATACAGCCATCCGCCGAGCGTGGTCAGCCTGAAAGCCCTGTCTGCCGGTATCAGCCGCGCCAACCGCACCTTAAAACCCAAATCCTACGAAAAAACCACGCTGGCCGGCATCGTGCGGCAGGTGGCCAAGCGGCTGAAACTGTCGGTAAGCGGCGAAGTGGCCGACATCAAAATCGAGCGCGTCACCCAGTATCAGGAGCGCGACGTCGAGTTTCTCGCCCGCCTTGCCCGCGAATACGGTCACAGCTTCAAGCTTACCGACAAAGCGCTGGTTTTTACCCGCAACGACAAGCTCACGGAACAAAAAGCCGTCGCCCTGCTGCTGCCGCAGGACATTAAAAACATCCGCCTGCGCGACCTGATTAAGGGCGTGCCGCAGGAAGCGGTGGTCAGCGGCTACGACGCCAAGAAAAAGACCGTGCGCCGCCAAAGCCGCAAGCACAAACCGCTGCGTCCGAACGCCAAGCGCGCCGCCACCACCGACACTTTGAAAATCGTGGCCAACCGCGGCGAGAGCGACGCGCAGCTGGCCGCCCGTGCCGACGCCGCGCTCTCTGACGCATCGCAAAACCAAGTGGCGGGCGACTTTACGCTGGTCGGCAATGCCAAACTGGTGGCGGGGCAGATTGTGCAGCTCAAAGGCTTCGGCCAGTTTTCGGGGCGCTATCTGGTCAAACAGAGCCGCCACGAGCTGCGCCGCAGCACAGGCTATACCACGTCGCTGGAAGTCAAAATGGTGGCATATATCCCCGACGAAGCCGAAGGGCAGCCTGAAAGGCCGTCTGAAAAGCAGCCTGAAAACCCAAACAAGGAAAACAGCCATGCAGCAAGCCTATGATTTCGGCGCGACCATCCAATTCGGCACCGTCTCGGCAGTGGACGGCGCGCGTCATGCCGTGCGCGTGCAGCTGCCCGCGCTGGAAGGCATGGAAACCGACTGGCTGCCAGTGGTGAGCTTAGGCGCGGGCGGCAACCGCTTCTACGCGCTGCCCGACCCGGGAGAATTGGCCGTCTGCCTGCTGGATGCGCGCGGCGAAGGCGGCGTGTGCCTGGGCGTGATTTACAACGAGTCCGACCCCGCGCCCGAGTCCGACCGTAATATCTGGTGTAAAAAGTTTTCCAACGGCACGGTCATCCGCCACGACCGCAGCAGCGGGCAAGTAATGGTCGACACGCCCGGCGATGTACTGGTTAAGGCCGCCAAACAGGTCAAAATCCAAACCCCGAACACCGAAATCACCGGCGACACCGCCATTCTCGGCCATCTGACCTACAGCGCAGGCATGAGCGCGAGCAATGCCGGCGGCGGCGTAGCGGCCAGCATCAGCGGCACGGCCGAGGTGCAGGGCGACATCCTGCTCAACGGCGTCAGTCTCCAAGAGTTTGTCTCAAACCACACCCACCCCGGCGATTCCGGCGGCCAAACCGGCACGCCGCAGCTGTAACCATTTTTAAACCCCTTTAAAAGCCGTTTCAAAGCCCTGCGCCTACCATACGCGCAGGGCTTTGTTATGCCCGCAGATTAAGGAACCCCCGTGAACCCCCGCTCCCGCCACTGGCAGATCGCCCCCGCAGGCAGCCTGAAAGACACCGTCGAAGACGCCGCCGACATCGAGCAGTGTCTGCTCAACATCCTGGCCACCCGCAAGGGCGAAGATGTGTGCCGTCCGACCTTCGGCAGCGGCCACCACGACTACACCGACGCGCCCGAAGACGTACTGGTGCCGAACTTCGTGCGCGAAATCACGCTGGCGGTGCAGACCTGGGAGAAACGGGCGGTATTGGAAAAAATCACCTTCGAGGGCGCCGCACCGCACCTGTTTGTCAGCCTGCACTGGCGGGTGGCCGACGACGTGGCGGGCGAAATCTACCGCACACCGTTCAAGGCAGCCTGAAACATGGATTGGAACAAAAACGACATCAAAATCGTTGAAGACGAACTGGCCGCCGTGCTGGCCGAAACCGTTGCCGATTACGAGCGGCGCGCCGGCAAAGTGCTGCAGCCCGCCCATATCGAACGGCTCATTATCAACACCTTCGCCTACCGCGAAACGCTGTTAAGGGCGCAGGTCAACGAAGCCTACCGCCAGCAGCACCCGCGCTTTGCCACCGGCCTGATGCTGGATTTGTGCGGCGACGACGTCGGCACGCCGAGGCTGGATGCCCAAAGCGCGCTGACCACCCTGCGCTTTCAGGCTGCCTTGTCGGCCGGCGAACAAATCCCCGTACCCAAAGGCACGCTGGTTTGGGCAGGCCAGGTGTCGTTCGCCACCACCGAAGCGGGCATGCTGAGCGCGCAAACGCCCGCCGTCGAGCTGGCCGCCGAATGCACCCAAACCGGCTTGCCCGGCAACGGCTGGTCGGCGGGGCAGATCAACACCCTGTCCGAGCGGCTGCACCCCGTTACCGACGTTACCGTTGCCAATACCACCGTTTCGGCAGGCGGCTCGGAGGCGGAAGACGACGAAGCCTACCGCGAACGCATCCTGCTGGCCTTTGAAAGTTTTTCGGTCGCCGGGCCGGTAGGCGCCTACCAATACTGGGCGCGGCAGGCCAGCGCCGCCGTGGCCGACGTCCACGTCGCCAATGCCCGCGACGGCGCAGGCAATCCAATCGGCGGCTGGGTCGCCGTTACCGTACTGGCCAAAGACGGCCTGCCGTCGGCCGAGCTGTTGGCCAAAGTCCAAACCGCCCTGTCCGCCGAAGACCGCCGGCCGCTGTGCGACACCGTATCCGTTGCCGCGCCGCAGGCCGTGGATTACACACTGGACGCCGAACTCACCCTGTTTACCGGCGCCAACGCCGCCGAAGTGCTCGCCGCCGCCCGCGCCGCCTGGACTGCCTACGAAGCCAAACGCCGCACCAAGCTGGGCTTGGACATCGTGCCGCTCGATATTCAGACGGCCTTGAAAGTGGCGGGCGTGTACAACGTCGTCCTGCACGGCCTGCCGCTGACCGAAGTTAAGCCCGACCAATGGGCGCGCTGTACTGCCGTCAACATCCGCGCCGCCGCGCAAACGGCGGAGGGCTAAGCGATGGCCAAACTTTCCTACGCCGCAATTATCGAACGCGACCAACGCACCCGCGCGCTGGCCGAACTCGGCCTGCGGCTGGATTTGGCCGAGCTGCCGCGCCTGATGCCGCGCCTGGTCGATCTGGTCGACCCCGCACATCTGGAACTCTTGGCCGAAAGCCGCAGCATCTTGGGCGTGGACGGCTACTGGCTGGCCGAAAGCGACGACGCCCGCCGCCGCCTGATCAAAGGTGCATACGAGCTGCACCGCAAAAAAGGCACGCCGTGGGCCATCCGCGAAATCGTGCGGCGTCTGGGCTTCGGCGAAATCGAAATCATCGAAGGGCTGTCCAATAAAAAGCACAACGGCGAAATACAGCGTAACGGCCTGTACGCTCACGGCCACAGCGACCGCTGGGCACACTACCGTATTGTCATGAGCAGCCCGATTACCAACGACCAAGCCGCGCTTTTACGCCGCACACTGGCCGCTTTTGCACCCGCCCGCTGCGTACTGGCCGCCCTCGACTACCGTTCCGTTCCCCTGCAACACAACGGCCGTGCCCGCCGCGACGGCAAATTTGCCCGCGGCACGGCCTGAGCAACCCAACCAAAGGAAAAAAATGGCAAACCTGAACGAAACAGCCCGCTGGGAGGCAGGCATCTACCAGTTCG
>CAMURX010000012.1 GCA_947097615.1 uncultured Neisseria sp.
CCAGTTGCCGTTGACGGTAATGCTCCAATGGTCTTGCAGATTCCCCGTCAACGGGTGCAACCGCCATGCGGGGGTATTCATATCCTGCGGGCTTGCCGCGTTGTCGAGGGCGGTCAGTTGCAGGCGAAGTTTTGCGGCATGGGCGGCCTGTATGCCCGCTTTACTGCCCGTTTCAAAGAATTTCTGCAAGCCTTTGTGCTTGAAACTTTTTATCATGGCGCTTCCTTGCTGTATAGTGTAACTATACAGTAATATCCGTATAGCGTCAATATACGTTTTATCGAGGCCGTCTGAAACCTTTCAGGCGGCCTTTTTGTCCGGAGTCCCATATGGCAGAACAGAAATCCCGTCTGGTTATCGAAATCGACCCGTCGCAGGCGAAAACGACGGTTGCGGCTTTGGCCAAGGAGTTGCACGCGCTGACGGAGAACGGGGAGTTGTCGGCGAAAAAGGTGCGGCAGTTGGGCAGGGATGCGGCCGACCAGTCGGGGCGGCTGGATGCGATGACGCAGGCGGTGAAGCGGCTGGCGGCGGGCTATCTGACCTGGCAGGCGGCGCAGGCTTTGGTGTTGCGGGCGGACGGTTATACCAATCTGCAAAACCGTCTGCGGCTGGTGACGGATTCGCAGCAGGGGCTGAATGCGGCAACGGAGGAGACGTTCCGCATCGCGCAGCGGACGCGCTCTTCGTGGGAAGGTACGGTGCAGGTGTACCAGCGTTTCGCGCAGAACGCGCAGCGTTTGAAGCTGTCGCAGGAGCAGGTGGCGCGTGCGACGGAGACGATGGGCAAGGCGGTGGCTTTGTCGGGCGCGTCGGCGGGGGCGGCGCAGGCGGCGATGGTGCAGTTCGGGCAGGCGCTGGCCTCTGGTGTGCTGCGCGGCGACGAGTTCAATTCGATGGCGGAAAACACGCCGGCGGTGATGGACGCGATGGCGCGCGGGCTGGGTGTGTCGCGCGGCGAGCTGCGGGCGATGGCGGCGGACGGCAAGCTGACGGCGGAGGCGGTGACGCAGGCGCTGCTGCGGGTTTCCGATTCGGTGGACGCGGACTTTGCCAAGACGCAGGCGACGGTGGGGCAGGCGTTCCAGTCGTTCAACGACAGTCTGACGAAGTTTGCCGGTGAGGCGGACAAGGCGACGGGAGCGAGCCGCGCGCTGGCGGAGATGCTGCTGACGGCGGGCAAACATATCGATGCTTTGGCTTTCGGCGCGGCAACGGCGGGCGGGATTGCGTTTGTCCGTATGCTGGTGACGGCGCAGGTGGCGGTGGCGGGTACGTCGGTGCGGCTGCTGACGATGAACGGCCTGCTGGCGGCAACGCAGTCGCTGCTGATGGGGCCGGTGGGCTTGGTGCTGGCGGCCGGGGCGGCGGCGGGGGCTTATGCGTATCTGACTTCTTCGGTAATCGATACCAGCGATGCTTTGGAGACGAATGCCGACAAGCTGCGCAAGTCGGTTGAGTGGTATAAAAATCTCAATCCGCAGGGGCAGGCGCGGTATATGGAGGAGCTGAAAGAGAAGATTGCCGATGTCAATAAAGAGTTGGAGGGACGCAAAGCAGGCCTGATTTACGGCTACGACCATGTGAAGGGCATGGAAGAGCTGATGCGCAGCTTTACCGAAGGCAAAATCAAGCTGGAGGATTTGAATGCGGCGATGCTCAACGGTACGGATGCCAATGAATCGACGCGCGAGAGCATTCTGAAGCTGGCACGGGAATACGAACAGGCGAAAACCGTCGGCGCGAATCTGAAGCTGGAGCAGGACGCTTTGAACGGCAAGGTGGCGGATTTGCAGCCTGCGGCGGGCAAGGCGGCGGATGGGGTTGCCGAGCTTGCCCGGAAAACGGAGGACTACACGGCAAAAGTGAAGGCCGCCGTGGCCGAGGTGGAAAAGCTGCAAGGTCGGTGGGCGGATTCCGTTGCCGACAATTCGGCTTACATTTCCTTCCGCGAAAAGGGTTACGACGACGCGACGGCAAAGGAAATGGCGAAAGTCAAGGCGGCGTTTGTGCGCAAAGGCGTTGCCGACGAAGATGCGACTTTGAAAGCCTTTGAGGCATTTCCCGAAATCCGTAAGAAAATCGAGTTGGAAAAACAGGCGGCGGCGTGGCAGGAAAAAGACCGCAAGCGTTTGCAGGCCGTCAACCGTGAAGAAAAGCTGCGGACAAAGGAGCTGGAAAAGCGCAAAAAAATCACCGCTACGGAAAAACTATGGCGCGGCGGCGCGGGGGAGCGGGTGCTGGGGCACGCGCACCGCCACCGCTACGCCGAACTGGAGCAGCGGCACGGTTTGCCGAAAAACCTGCTGGCGGCTTTGGAAATGCAGGAATCGCGCGGCAATGCCGCTGCGGTTTCGCCTGTAGGCGCGCGCGGCGCGTTTCAGTTTATGCCCGCTTCGGCCAAACATTGGGGAGTGAACGTCAATGATGTGCGCTCTTCGGCGGAAGGGGCGGCGCGTTATCTGAAATATCTGCTGAAAATGTTCCACGGCAATGTGGAACTGGCCGTCAATGCCTACAACCACGGCGAGGGCAATACGCTCAAACGCCTGAAATCGGGGCGTGCCGCGCCCAAAGAAACGCGCGGCCATTGGGCGGGCGTGTCGGCTAATCTCGACTGGCTCAACGGCGGCAGGGGGGAGTTTAAGGACGACCCGCGCCAAACCTATGCCGAGCTGCCGCCCGATTTGTACGCGCAGACGCTGGAAGATTTGCAGCGGCAGATTGATATGGTAGGGCTGCTGTCCGAGGCGCAGAAGTTCGGCTATGAGTTGGAAAAAGGCCGTCTGAAAGATTTGTCGGCAGAGGAAAAAGCGCAGTTGGCGGCGAAGCGGGAGACGCTGGACGCGCTTTCGCGCGAGGCGGAGGAAAGAGGCCGTCTGAAAGAGCTGGCCGAGGAGGCGGGGCGGGATTTTTCCGACCGTTTGTTCGAGTTGGATTTAATCGGCAAAACGGCAGACGAGACGGCGCGGCTGCGGCTGGAGCGCAAGTACGATCTGATGGTGGTGCAGGCGCAGAAGGACGGGGCGTCACAGGGCTATGTCGACGGCCTGCTGGCGCAGAAGCAGGCGGCGGAAGAGGCACGGCTGGCTGTCCAAAAGCTGCGCGAGGAGAAGGCAAACGACTGGCAGGGCGGCATTGCCGCAGGGATAGACGGCTATGTCGAAAGCCTGGGTACGCTGCATGAGAATGTCGCTAGGCAGGTTGAGGCATCTTTCGCCAAGATGGGCGACGCATTGGCGGATTTTGTCGCCACGGGCAAGCTGGATTTCCGCAGTCTGACGGTTTCGGTTTTGCAGGACATTTCGCGCATGATGGTGAAGATGGCCATTCTCAACGCGATGAAGGCGGGCGGCAATTCGCTGGCGGGTTCGTCTTCGCCGTTTCTCGCCGCCGTCGGGCGGGTCTTGACCGGCAAGTTTGCCGACGGCGGTTCGGTGGGGCTGTACGGCCTTGCGGGCAGTACGGGCGGCTATACGGGCGGCGGCGGCAAGTATGAGCCTGCGGGCATCGTTCATCGCGGCGAGGTGGTTTTTTCGCAGGCGGACGTGCGCCGCCACGGCGGGGTGCAGGCGGTGGAGCGGCTGCGGCTGCGCGGTTTTGCCGACGGCGGCACGGTCGGGCTGCCCTCTCCCGTTGCCGCCGCGTTAAACCGTCAGGCCGTGGCGCAGAATACGAATATCTCGGTAACGGTGAATGTGCAGGGCGGCGGAGATAATGTACGGCAGGATGCGGAAGACGGTGCGCACGCCGGGGTGTTGAAGGCGGTGCGGGAAATCGCGGTCAATGCGGCGCGCACGGAGGTGGGGAACAGTCTGCGTCCGGGCGGGGCGATTTATCAGGCTATTCGAGCTTGAGGCCGTCTGAAAGTGTGAGGCCGTCTGAATGTTTCAGACGGCCTGTTTTGTTGCGGAGGTTTTATGGCAAGGTCGTTTGACTGGCCGGTCGATGTGGCCGGCACTTCGGTCAAGACGGTGTTCGATGTGCGCACGGTGCAGTTCGGCGGCGGCTACGAGCAGCGGCAGCCGAAGTTTCTGCGTCCGTCGCGGCGCTCTTGGGAGGTGTCGAAAACGGATATGAAGCCGGTGATTGACGAAATCGCGGCGTTTTTCGACGGTACGCGCGGGGTGGAGGCGTTTTGGTTCCGTCCGCTGCCCTCGGAGGCGCGTTTGTTGGTGAAGGTGTCGGAATACCGGCGCGAGCCGCTGGGCGGTTCGGTGTGGAAGATTTCGGCAACGTTTGAGGAGGTTTTGTCATGAATGCGCGTATGGCTTTGTTGTCGGCGCCGATGTTGAAGGCGTTGTCGGCGCAGCGGCAGGATGTGATGGTCGAGCTGTGGGAGGTGGATTTGCGTGCCTTGGGCGGGCAGGTTTACCGTTTGTGCAATCAGGTGAACGAGAAAAACGGGGCGGTGGTTTTCGCCGGGCAGGCGTACGAGCCTTATCCGGTTTATGCGGAGGGCTTTGAAAGTTCGTCGCAGGGGGCGGGCAACCGGCCGACGCTGTCGCTGTCGAATCTGTTCGGTTTGGTAACGGGGATGGTGGAGAGTTACGGCAGTGTGGTCGGGGCGGCGGTGACGCGCTATCAGGTGTATGCGCAGTTTCTCGATGCGGCGAATTTTGCTTCGGGGGCGAATCCGTCTGCAGATGCGTCGCAGGCGGTGCGGATGTGCTTTGTCGTCGAGCGGATGGTGTCGCTGACGGCGGAAAAAGCGGTGTTCGAGCTGTCCGCGCCTTCGGAGGCGGACGGTGCGCTTGTGCCGGCGCGGCTGATGATGGCGGACAGGTGTCCGTGGCAGTATCGCGGCGCGGAGTGCGGCTATACGGGGCGTCCCGTGGCCGACCGTTTCGATATGCCGACCGACGATGCAAAAAAGGACGATTGCAGCCACAAGCTCTTGGGCTGTATGGCGCGTTTCGGCGCAACGGCGGCGCTGCCTTACGGCGGTTTTGTGTCGGCGGACAAGGTGTTGTCGTCATGATGTTGTCCGATCAGGCGGCGCGGGACATTGCCACCCATGCGCGAAGCAGGCCGCAGGAGGAAATCTGTGGCTTTGTGCTGGTCGACGGCCGCTATCTGCCGCTGGACAATGTGGCGGAGCGGCCGTCTGAAACCTTTGAGATTGCGCCGGAGATGTGGCGGGAAGATGTTGCCGCTATCGTCCATTCGCATCCTGCGGGCGAGCCGTTTTTGTCGGGGGCGGACAGACAGTCGCAGGTGCTGACCGGCCTGCCGTGGGTGCTGTATGCGGCCGGCCGTCTGAAAGTGTTCCGCTGCTGTCCGCATTTGCGCGGGCGGGTGTTTGACTACGGGTCGGCAGACTGCGGCGCGCTGGTGCGCGATGCCTATATGCTGGCGGGTATTGACCTGCCCGACGGGGTGCGCACGGATTTGGACGGTGATGCGGCACGCGGCCGTCTGCCCGAACATTTGGCCGCGTGCGGTTTTGCCGTTTCAGACGGCCTCGAAGCGGGCGACGTGCTGCTGACGGTGCACGGCGGGAATCCGTCGCATCTGGCACTGTATCTCGGCGGCGGGGAAATTCTGCACCATGCCTACAACCAACTCTCGCGCCGCGAGAGGCTGACGGATTGGTGGCGCGAACGCATACACAGCGTTTGGCGGCATCCGCTCTGGCAGGCAGGGATGGTGCAAGCGGTGGAAAACGATTTGATGCACACGGTGACAATATGATTACAGTAAGACTCTATGGCGCTCTGGCACAGTTCGGGCGCCGTTTCGATTTGCACGCCGACACGCCCGCCGAGGCACTGCACGCGCTGTTTGCCCAGATACGCGGGCTGCGGCGCAAGGTAGCCGACGGGTTGTTTCAGGTGCGTTTTCAGGGACGCGATTACGGGGAAGACGCTCTGGACGATGCGTTCAGACGGCCTGCTTCGGGGGTACTGCATATCGTGCCGCGCACGGCGGGAGCGGGTAAGGCCGGGCAGTTGGTCGCCGGTATCGCCCTCTTGGCGGTGGCATGGTGGAATCCGCTGGGCTGGGCGGCGGGCGGCGCGATGCTGTCGGCGGTAACGAGTGCGGGCATCGGCATGGTGTTGGGCGGCGTGGCGCAGATGCTGACAAAGCAGCCCAAGCCCGATCAGGGCAGAAGCGGGGCGGCGAGCAGCCGCAATACGGCGTTTTCCCATCTCGCCAACACGGCGGCGCAGGGGCAGCCGGTGCCGCTGGCCTACGGTTTGGTCTACACGGGCAGCCGCGTGGCCTCGCAGGGGGTGGAGTCGCGGCGGCTGGCAACGGGCGCGGCGGCGCAGCCGGGCGGTTTTTTGGCGCGCTGGTCGGGCATCCGCCGTCCGGAACAGGCGGGCACGCCGTCCGACCCGCTGGCGGTGGATTTGACGCTGGGCATGAAGCGCACGTTTGCCGCAGGCGTGGCGGCAACCGCCCCGAACGGGCAGAAATACAATACGGACTTCGCCGACGATTCGGTGCGCGCGCGCAACTACACGGCGGAGTATGTGAAAGAGTAGAGGCCGTCTGAAATTTCAGACGGCCTTTGTTCAGAAATCGAGTTGTTCGGCGTAAATTCCCAAGGCGGCGGCGAGTTTGGCGCGGGTGGATTTGCGCAGTGTGGCGCTGTTTTCGTGCTGCGAATAGGCCGACTGGCTGATACCCGCTTTTTCCGCCGCTTCGGCCTGTGTCAGCCCTAGGTATTCGCGCCATGCGCGCAGGGGCGTCCAACCTTTGTCAAACGACAAATCGACCACTTCGGCGGGGATGCCGCCTTCTGCATCGACGGGATGGAGCAGGCGTTGGAAATCGGCGAACGGGACAACGGCAAAGGCGGGGTTGCCTGCCGCGTCGCGGATGATTTGGTAATCAGTAGGTGTTTTCATCTCGTTTTTTAACCTCTTCTATGCTGACGATGTGTACCGTGCCGTCGAAATTGAAAAATACGCGGTAGTTGCCGACGCGCAGGCGGTATTGGTGGATATGGTTGGATAAAGCCTTGACGCCGGTGCAGTTGGGCATGGCGGCCAATCCTTTGATTTTGGCGCGTATCTGCTGCTGCTCGGGTATTTTCCGCAGCTGTTTGGCAGCTTTGGGGCGGTAGACGATTTTGTTCATGGGTTTATTATAAGTATTTTATAAGTTTTAGTCAATAAAATAAGTTTAAGCCGTCTGAAATTTTCAGACGGCCTTTGTGTTTGCGAAACGGAAGGATACGCTATGGGCGGTAAGTCGGGCGGCGGGCAGCATGTGTCTTATGAAGCGCCGAACTCTTTGTCTTCGGCACAGTCTTTAAAAATCATCGATGTGGTTTCCGAGGGGGAAATCGCGGGTTTTGCCAACGGGCAGAATGCGCCTTTCAAGTCGGTGTTCCTGAACGATACGGTGGTACAGAACGCCGACGGCTCGTTCAATTTCAAGGGGATTACGGGCTTTTTCCAGCGCGGCACGCCCGATCAGTCGTATGTACCGGGCTTCGATGCGTCGGAGCGGACGGTGTCGGTGTCGGCGGCGGTGAAGCACAGTACGCCGGTGGTGCGTTCGGTGTCCGACCCGCTGGTTTCACGCCTGCGGGTGACGGTGGGGGTGGAGCGCAATGCGCGGGTGGCGGACAACGGCGATACGCTGGCGGCGGACACGTCGCTGACGGTGACGCTGGCGGGCAAGTCGGGCAGTGTGTCGCAGCAGGTGCGTTTCACGGAAAAGGGCAGCGGCGCCTATTATCAGGACGCGGTGTTCGACAAGCTGCCTTCCGTGCCGTTTACGGTGCGGGTGTCGCGCAATACGCCCGACAGCACGAGCGACAAGGTGTCGAACAATACGTTTTTTGCGTCTTTTGTGGAAATCGTTGATGCGCGCCTGTGTTATCCGCACACGGCCTTTGCTGCGCTGCACATCGATTCCGACCAGTTCGGCAGCAGCATTCCGCGCCGTAATTTCCTGATTCGCGGGCTGCTGTTGCAGGTGCCGTCGAACTACGACCCGGAGACGAGAAGCTACGCGGGCATTTGGGACGGCAGTTTCAAAACGGCGTGGACGAACAATCCGGCATGGGTATTTTATGACCTGTTGACGCGGCCGCGCTATTCGACGCTGGCGCGGCGGCTGTTGCCGGGACAGATTGACAAGTGGGCGCTGTATGAAATCGGCCGCTACTGCGATGATCTTGTGCCGGACGGCTTCGGCGGGCAGGAGCCGCGCTATGTGTGCAATGCCTATATCACGGACATGAAGCAGGCGGGCGAGCTGTTGCAGACTTTGTGCAGTGTGTTTTGCGGCCTGCCTCTGTGGAACGGCGAGCGGCTGTCTGTCGTGGCCGATTTGGACGCCGACCCGATTGCGCTCTATACCAATGCCAATGTGCTGGACGGGCAGTTTTCCTACGGCAGCGCGGCCTTGAAAAGCATCCACACCGCCGTGCAGGTGCAGTATCTCGACAAAAACGACAGCTACCGTGCCAAAACGGAATATGTGGCCGACGACGAAGCCGTCGCCCGCTACGGCCTGAACATCAAGCAGGTGACGGCCTTCGGCTGCGATTCGCGCGGGCAGGCGGTGCGCTTTGCGCAATGGACGCTGCAAACGGAGCTGCGCCAGCAGAATACGGTGACATTTACCGTCGGCCGCGAGGGTTTGAAGCATCTGCCGTGGGACATTGTGCAGGTGATGGACAACGATTATGCGGGTGCGGAGCTGTCAGGCCGTCTGAAAGCGGTGTCGGGCGGCACGGCCACGCTGGACAGGCCGGTGAAGAATGCTGTCGGCTCTATGCTGCGCCTACCCTCGGCGGACGGCATCGTGTCGGCGAAAGTGACGGCGCAGCCTGCGCCCGATACGCTGGTTTTGGACGCCGCTCCTGCCGTAGCGGCGGGAGACGTGTGGATTTTGTCGGGCAGGGTCAAGCCGCGCCTGTACCGCTGTGTCGGCATCAAAGAGAACACGGACGAAGGCACTTACACCGTCACCGCCCTGCTGCACGACCCGGCCAAATACGCGGCGGTGGATACTTCGGCCGATTTTTCGCGTGAAGTGCACAGCCTGCGCCGCGCCGAGCCGCTGCTGGCGAATCCGTCGCTGCACGCGGGCGGCGGCAAGGTGACGCTGACATGGGACAATCTGACGGCGGACGGACAGGTGCTGTCCTACGACATCAAAATCTACCGCGACGGCAAACTCTACCGCCATATCCCCGATGCGGCGTCGGCGGAAATCGTGCTGCACGGCCTGCCCAAAGGCAGCTACCGCGCCGAAATACGTGGCCGCAACGCACGCGGCGTCTATTCCGAGCCGCTGGTTAAAGCGTGGACGCTGGACTACGAAATCAGCGCCGTGCGTACCGTGGGCAAAACGCTGGCGGTAGACCTTGTGTGGACATGGCCGCAGACGGTGGCCGACGAGTTGGCGGTGGAAATCCGCTACGGCAGAACCGCCGATTTGTCCAAAGCGCAGAAACTGGCCGAACTGCCCTACCCGCAGAACACTTACACGCTGACGGGCGTCGGCGCGGCGGACGAATTTTGGTTTTGGCTGCGCGTGCGCGATGCGGCGGGCAATACGGGGGAATTTACCGCCCCCGTGCGCGGCACGTCCGACCCGAACCCCGCGCCGCTGGTGAAGCTGATTGAGAAGCAGATTACCGAGAGCAGTCTGTCGCAGAGTCTGAAAGACCTGCTGGACGACAAAATCGAAGCCGGTAAAAACGCCGCCCTTGCCGAGGCAGGCAGAAAAACGGCCGCAGAAGCTGCCGCGCGTGCCAAAGCCATTGCCGACGAAGCTGCCGCGCGGACGAAAGCCCTTGCCGACGAAGCTGCCGCACGGCGGCAGGCTCTGGAAGGCGAAGCCGAAGCCCGCAGCCGCGATATTCGGACGGCCGCCAAAACCGCCGCCGACGGTTTGGCCGCCAAAGCCCGCGAGTTGGGTACGAAAATCACGGCGGTTGAGGATGTCAGCAAACAGCACGCATGGGGCAGGCCGAGGGCGGCCTTACCAAGCTGCGCGAAAGTGTGGCCCAGTCCGACCGCGCCCGCGTGCAGGCGGTGGACAGCCTGACCGCGCGGTTGGACGGTCTGAAAGTCGGCGGGCGCAATCTGCTCAAACAGTCCGCGCCCGATGCGGATTACGGCTATCTCGCCCGTTTCGCGCTGGCCGAAGCTCCCGCCGTCGGCGAAGATGTGACCGTCACCCTTTGGGGCGAAATCGGCAGCGACCGCACCAACATAGGCGTGTACAACTCGCGCGGCTTCGGGATGTTGTTCGGCCTGACGAAGATTGCAGACGGTCTTTGGCGCGGCACGGGGAAATGGGGTTTGGCAACCGGCGGCAATAACGCGGGCGACCAAGCCGACAACACGCATCTGAACGTGTATTTCTTCCCGAACAGCGGTACGTCGCAAAGTCATGTTTCCCGCATCAAGCTGGAACGCAGCACGCTGGGTACAGATTGGACACCTGCGCCCGAAGACGGTGCAGCGGCTGCCGAAACCGTTGCCGCCGAGCTGGCTGAGCACAAATCGGCACAGGCACAGAAGGACAGCGCCACTGCCGAAGAGCTGAAAACCGCCAAGGCGCAGGTTGCTGGCAATACTGCGCAGATTACCTCCCTGAAATCCGCCAAAGCCGACAAGACGGAAGTGGCCTCCATCGCGCAGACGGCTTTGGAAAGCAGATGGCTGGCGGCGGCGGACAGGGCCAAGGTGGCAGCCGTGACGGCGGCGGCGCAGACGGCGCAGAGCAAGGCCGACACCGCCAAGGCGGAAGCCCTTACCGCTGCAGACCGGGCGGCGCAGGCCAAAGCCGACGCGGCCAAGAAGGCTGCCGTGGCCGCTGCGTCAAAAGACGCAGCGGACAAGGCCGATGCTGCCAAGGCGCAGGCAATAGCCGACGCAGCGGAGAAAGACGCAGAGGTCAAAAAGCAGGCGGCAGACGATGCCAAAGCCAAGGCCGACAAGGCACTGGCCGATGCCAAGGCTTATGCCGACGGTCTGAATGCCGCCGCCGAGGCGAAAATCAGCCGTTTGGAACAGACCAGTGTCACGGTGGCACAGGCGGAGGCCATCGTGCAAAAAACGATGTCGGCCAAGTTCCAAGTGCCGGATACGCGCAACGACAATCAGCCGCCGTCTTGGTACTGGGAAAACTACCCGCGTCAAAACGTGACGGAGTTCAAGAAAGCTTCTGTTCTCGGTTTGCGCGGCGGCGTGGGCAATAACGCTTTTTGTGTTATGGAAACCTCCGTGCCGTTTACAAACCCGACGGGTGGTCAAGTCTTTCAGACGGCCTCTTTGTCCGACGGTACGGTGTGGCGGCGCAAGTCGGATGTGGTTTATACGCTCGAGACGCGCACCTACTCCCGCGACGCTTGGACGGACTGGGTGCAGGACGAAACCGTTGACGGGGCGCAGGCTAAAGCCGACGCGGTGAAGAAAATCGCCGAGGCGGCCAAAACCCTTGCCGAACGGACAGAGGGCGAGTTTAGCGGCTACAAACGGACGGCGGCAGAGCGTGACAAAGCCGTTGCCGAAGAGCTGAAAACCGCCAAGGCACAAGTCGCGGGGAATACGGCGCAGATTACCTCCCTGAAATCCGCCAAAGCCGACAAGACGGAAGTGGCCTCCATCGCGCAGACGGCTTTGGAAAGCAGATGGCTGGCGGCGGCGGACAGGGCCAAGGTGGCAGCCGTGACGGCGGCGGCGCAGACGGCGCAGAGCAAGGCCGACACCGCCAAGGCGGAAGCCCTTACCGCTGCAGACCGGGCGGCGCAGGCCAAAGCCGACGCGGCCAAGAAGGCTGCCGTGGCCGCTGCGTCAAAAGACGCAGCGGACAAGGCCGATGCTGCCAAGGCGCAGGCAATAGCCGACGCAGCGGAGAAAGACGCAGAGGTCAAAAAGCAGGCGGCAGACGATGCCAAAGCCAAGGCCGACAAGGCACTGGCCGATGCCAAGGCTTATGCCGACGGTCTGAATGCCGCCGCCGAGGCGAAAATCAGCCGTTTGGAACAGACCAGTGTCACGGTGGCACAGGCGGAGGCCATCGTGCAAAAAACGATGTCGGCCAAGTTCCAAGTGCCGGATACGCGCAACGACAATCAGCCGCCGTCTTGGTACTGGGAAAACTACCCGCGCCAGACGGTGCGCGAGTTGAAGACCAATTCGGTTATCCAAATCCCGAAGGGCTGGCTGTCTGTTGTGGAAACCGTCGTGCCGTGGTACGACCCGACGGGCGGCGACATCCATCAGACCGTTTGGCGCAGCGATGGTGTGGTGTTCCGCCGCAAGTCTGACGTGGTTTATACGCACGAGACGCGCACTTACAGCCGAGATACTTGGACGGACTGGGTGCAGGACGAAACCGTTGACGGAGCGCAGGCCAAGGCCGACGCAGTGAAGAAAATCGCTGAGGAGACGGACAGGCTGGCACGCAGAGCGCAAGCGGATATCGAGAGGTTTCAGTCGACCTACGCCAACGAGAAGAAGGTAGAGGCCGAGGATAAAAAGAAACTGACCGCCAAGCTGAACAACACCACCGCCACGGTAGAAACGACGTCGAAAGCCTTAACGACGCTGGACGGCAAGGTGCAAGCGATGCACGGCATCAAGACCGAGACCATCGCCGGAGGCCGCAAGGTGTTCGCAGGGCTGACCCTCGGCGCGGACGGTCAGACCGGCGAAAGCGAAGTGCTGGTTTGGGCGGACAAGTTCGCCGTGGTAGAGCCGACGACGAAGCAAATCAAACCGATGTTCACCGTCACCAAAGGCAAGGTGGCTTTGTCGGGGGATTTGATTGCCGACGGCACGGTACAGGCCAAGCATATACAGACAACTATCCTTTCGGCCATCTCGTCCAATTTGGGCAATGTGACAGCCGGTAATCTGTCCAGCGTGTCCATCAACAACGGCAACGGAAAATTCCGCGTGGATGCTCAAGGCAATCTGTATGCCGAAAGCGGTACATTCAAGGGTACGGTATACGCTGACAAAATCGAAGGCGATGTGCTGAAAATGTATCATCTGCCGCAGGGACGTGACGGCTACACGCTGCACTTGGGCGCCGTTCCATTCCCCCGTCTGCTGACGTTTTTGTCTTTGCAGGTGACGGCGTCGGGTTTTGTGTCGCAAGTAGTCAATGAGGCTGGCAGCCATGTGGTGCTGGTTGAAATCAGCCTGAACGGACAGACGATGGTTCGCCGCGAAGTGCATCCGCAGTACACCGGTACATCTTCGGAAGTTTTTGGGGAGGGCAGGTTGATACAGCGTTACGCTTATGTCGACAACCGAGCCAATCTTGTTTCCAGTTTGGCACTGGACTCAGGCAGGGAGCATGATATCCGTGTGACTTTCAGCGGCGGGAAAACGCAGCCTGACGAGGATATTGTCTGCTTTGTCGGCAGGGCATAAAAAAGGCCGTCTGAATCTGCTTTCAGACGGCCTTTTCAAAAACGGCAAACCCCGTAAGGCGGCAGGCTTTTCGGTTTTTTTGTTCAACCCTTTGATACGGAAAGGATTAAATAATGTATAAATTTTAACATACTGAAAGCGTGGTGCGAAATGTCGGAGCTGATAGACAAATCCAAAACGGCAAAGCATTTCATGGGGCTGACTTATGCCGTATTGCTGGCGGCGTTGTTGGTTTGGAAGCCCGATAGTATCAATGTGATAGCAGCTTTGACGAAATAGGCCGTCTGAAATGGTTTTACGCGGCTTGCGACAGGCGTTCGGACAGCCACATTTTAATCAGCGACTGGCGCGATACGCCCAGATGCGCGGCGTGTTTGTCCAAGCTTTCAACCATCCAGACGGGGAAATCCACGTTTACCCGTTTAGCCTGCAAGCCGGGACGGGAGGCACGGCTTAAGTCGAGCATATCGCCAATGTCTTCGCCGTTGTCAAAGCGGCGGTCAAATTCCGAAGTGTTCATAGAGTTTTTCCTCCTTGTCGCGGGCGCGGCGCACGGAAATGATGCGGATGCGGCCTGCGCGTTCTGTGTAAATGGCAGTCCAAACTTTTTGATTGAGTTTGGCGATGAGGGCAAAGCGCGTTTCGCCTTGTGTTTTGGCGGGGACAATCAGGCGGAAATCGTCCTGCCACAGCTGTTGCGCGGCGGTGAAGTCGATGCCGTGTTTTTCCAAGTTGGCCGCGCTTTTGTTCGGGTCGAACTCAAACATGATTTACATCCTATAAGGTATGGAAATTATACCTTACTCCCCCCCCTTTTTGTGCAATTTTGCTTGCACAATGCACAGGCCGTCTGAACGTTTCAGAAACGTCATCCCCGCGCAGGTGGGGACGGCCTTTTTACCCACCGCCCCGCAAGGGGCTTTTTTAACGCCATACGAAAGGATTAATCATGGCAAAACAATCTGAAAACAAAACCGCCCTCGGCATCGCCTTGGACATCGAAGACGAAACCACGGGCGTTCCCGCGTCCTTCCACACCGTTGGCACGCTGTATCTGGACTTCGCCTCGGGCTACCACACGGTCACGATTCAGAGCTATTTCAGCAAGCGTATGTTTGATTTGGGCAAGCAGCCCGTGGGCGGCGGCACGCAGATTTCGCTGACCGGCCAACCGCCGCGCGGTGCGGACGTTGTCGACTGGGTGTTGCAGTCGGTGACGGCATCCGACGCGGAGGGCAGCCCGTTTGCGGGGGCGGAATTGGTTTACGCCGCCCCGTCCGCCGAAAAGGGCGAATAAGCCGCAGGCCGTCCGAATGCGTTTGCGAACGTTTCAGACGGCCTTTTTTATCCGAACACATGAAGGGAATCCTATGGCAATAGAGACAAGCGCGTCCGGCGTTTATCTGTGGAGCGTCGGCGGCATCGGCTTTGTCGGCACGCTCTTCGGCATGCCGCTGGACGCGCTGATTTTGGGCGGCCTTGCGGGCGCGGTGGTGCAGGGTCTGCATCCCGCCGCTTCGCGCAAGGCCGGCTTTTTTTCAATACTCATGTCTATGCTGCTGGCGGGTGCGCTGTCGCCTGCCGCCGTGGATTGGGCGGTACACCATACCGCGCTGCTCACCGCCGCGCGCGCGGAGGAAATCCTCACGCCGCTGCTGCCCGTCGCCATCGGCGGCGGCTGGCCGTGCAGCGGTGGACGGTGCGCCAGCCGGAATTGTGGATACACGCCCTGCTGCTGGCCGCATCAATCGGCGTGGCCGCATCCAACCTGTCGGGGCAGACGCGCAACCCGCACGAGGTTTTTTTAAACGTAGGCATCGCATCCTACTTCATGGCGCAGACATGGCGGCTGCGCCACAGCAAGGCGCAAAACTGGTAAACCAAAGGCCGTCTGAACGTTTCAGACGGCCTGTTTTTTTGAAAGGAAAACCATGAACGGAAATCTGAAACTCGACGACACCGGCTACGCCCTGATCGAGCGGCTCGAAGGCAGCCGCCGCGCCGCCTACAAAGACAGCGCGGGCATCCCCACCATCGGCATCGGCTTTATCCGCTACACGCTGGGCGCAAAGGCGGGGCAGAAGGGACACACTGACCGAAGCCGAAATCAAGGCGGAATTTTTAAACCAAGTGCAGACCTACGAAGCGGCCGTGCGCCAATACGTGCGCGCGCCGCTGACGCAGTCGCAGTTCAACGCCTGCGTCTCCCTCTGCTACAACATCGGCGTGATGGCCTTCGCCAAATCCTCCGTCGTGCGCCTGCTGAACGAAAAACGCTACCGCGCCGCCTGCGAAGCATTCGCCCTGTGGGATAAGGCGGGCGGCCACTTCGTGCAGGGTCTGGCAAACAGGCGGCCGGCGGAGCAGAAAGAGTTTTTTAGAAACGGTTAGGCAACTGTCTAACAAAAGATTTTTTGCAAAATTTACAGATGGTGTAAATCCGTTATTTTAAGGTTCGGACGGCCTCTGTTGCAGGCCGTCTGAAAAAGGAGAAACCATGAGATGGCTTTTAAAATACTGGAAACCCGCCATTGCCACCGCCCTGCTGCTTGCCCTCATTGCCGCATGGCAGGCCGACCGCCGCACGCAATACCGGCGCGGGCAGGCCGACAAGGCCGCCGAAATCAGCCTTGCGCTGGCAAAGGCGGCGCAGACTCAAAATGAAAACACCCTCAACCAAGAACGGCAGACGCAGCAGAAACTTCACGCCGCGCAGGCCGCAATCGAAAAGGAACGAAACCATGCCCAAACTGTTGCCACTGATATGCGCCGTGAGCTTGACCGCCTGCGCCGCCACGCCGACATACATTCCCGCCGCCTGCCCGCAGCCTCCTCTCCCGCCTGCTCACCTGATGAAGACGCTGCCCGAGGCTGGCAGCTATTCGCAGAGAGCGCAGCAAGATATGCAGAACTGGCTGAAACCACAGACCGGCAACGCAACGACCTTGCCGAGTGGCAGGCATACGGCGCAGTAGTGGCGGACAGTGTGTCCAAGTAAGCGAAAGGCCGTCTGAAAACCATATCAACCGCTTGGGTAAAATGGTTTTTATACGGCGTGTTTTTATTGTGATTGGTCTTAAATTCTTCAAACCGTTGCAATTAAAACGCAACTTATATTATTTAATTTATTGATTAACAAACAATAAAAGAATCCCCGTGGGCGTGCCAGTTTTTCCAACCCTCCGTTTGGTAACGGAGGGTTTTTCTCTATACTATACTGGATTTTCGTTTTTACACACATTTAAGCATTTAAGGCAAACAGCCTGTCCTGCGCTCCGGCACTTTTCGACCTCGTTGAAGCTCCGCTTTCAGACGGTCTTCCGTCTTTTCCCGCAGGGCATTCTGGCAGACGGCGCGCCGTTGCAACAGAGGCCGTCTGAAAGCGCATTCCCCCTGCCGCACACCGCATTCCGTCACGCGGCAGGGGTTTTCAGACGGCCTCGGCGGCGCGGGTGTTTCATGTATAATGCTGCGGTTTTACAGCAAGGAATGCGCTATGTGGTTTAAGCAGATCAGTTTCTACCCGCTTGACAAAAACAAGCTACCCGACGCGGACACGCTCTCGGCCAAGCTGGTGGAACTGCCGTTTGCGCCCTGTCAGGGGCTGGACTGGTTCAGCGAAGGTTTTGCCGCGCCGGTGCCGTTTTCGCCGGAAGCGGTTTTTCCCGCCGACTTCACTTGGGGCGTGGCGCTGAAAAAAGAAGAGAAGGTACTGCCCGCAGGCGTTATCCGCGACATTTTGGACGAGAAAGTCGCCGAAATTCAGAACAACGAAGCGCGCACGGTCGGCCGCAAGGAAAAACAGGAATTAAAAGAGCAGATTACCGACGATCTGCTGCCGCGTGCCTTCACCCGCAGCGGCCGCACGCAGGCGGTGTTCGATACGAAGCACGGCTATCTTTTGGTCAACAGCGCCTCCGCCTCCAAAGCGGAAAACATGCTCACCAAGCTGCGCGAAGCCTTGGGCGGCCTGGAAGCCTCGCTGCCGCACACCAAGCAGTCGCCTTCGAGCCTGATGACCCAATGGCTGCTGCAAGGGCATTGCGACGGCGGCTTCGAGCTCGACAGCGATTGCGAACTCAAAGGCGCGGGCGATGTCGTGCCCGTGGTGAAAGTATCGAAACAGGATCTGACCGCCGACGAAGTGGTGCAGCATGTGAAAAACGGCAAAACCGTCACCCAGCTCGGTTTGGTATGGCGCGAGCAGATTGCTTTTGTGCTGACGCAGGATTTCACGCTCAAACGCATCCAATATCTCGATGTTTTGCAGGAAGAAGCGGAAAGCCACGGCGACGATGCCGCCAGCCTCGCCTTCGCCTCGCAGGTTTTGATGGCAGAATCGCTGGGCACGATGTTGGACGAGCTGGTCGGCCTGCTGGGCGGCTGGCAGGAATAAGCCCGCCGTTTTCAGACGGCCTCTTGTTACAGAGGCCGTCTGAAAACATAAATAAAGAACGAAAGGATTGGATATGACGAAATTTCTCGCCGCAGCCCTGTTGGCCGCCCTGCTGCCGCACGCCGCCGCCGAAGTAATCGACCCCTATCAGGGCAAAGGCTGCCGCTACGAAGGTGCAGTAAAAGAAGATTTGCCACAGGGGCAAGGTGTGTGGTCGTGCGACAACGGCAACCGCTACGAAGGCACGTTTAAACACGGCAAATTCGACGGCAAAGGCAAATTCACCGTCAGCCGTGCAGACAATATCTTCCTCGAACCCTTCGGCGCATACAGCTCCCGTTTCAAAGGCATGCGCATGGAAGGCAGCTTCCAAAACGGCCGTGCCAACGGCGTGATCCAAGTGTATGAAGGCAGCGACCATATCTTCACCCTCACCTACGACAAAGGCATCATGAAAGAAGCCAAACTGCCGAAAAAGAAAAAATAAGCCGCTTTCAGACGGCCTTGCCGCAAAAGGCCGTCTGAAAACACCCGACCCCGCACAACCCCACCCGACAGGACAACGAGATGAGCATCAAATCCGACAAATGGATACGCCGCATGAGCGAAGAGTTCGGCATGATCGAGCCCTTCGAGCCGAACCAGGTGA
>CAMURX010000013.1 GCA_947097615.1 uncultured Neisseria sp.
ATTTTGAAACAATTGGTAATAGATAATTTATCCTAGTTATCTAGGACAGCCCCAAGTTAAAACGCATTGGCGTTTTAATGTCTGATATGGACGCTGCTTTTGTCTGCTTGGGTAGGGCGGCTGCGGCCGTTTTCAGACGGTTGTTTTACGGCTTCCAAACTTTCACTGTCGGCTCTGGCCGCCTGTAACAGCACCGTGCCCCGGCCGTCTTCAAGCAGCAGGCTGCGGCGGCCGATGCGAAAGGATTCGATTCGGGTAAACGCGCGGCTGATGCGGCTTTCGGCTTCGGCCTGCTCCTCGCCGCAGGCCATGCGGGTGGAGGCGGTGTAACCGAAATTCAGACGGCCGACTCCGGTGGAGGTGTAACGGGTGTTCATGCGGTTGCAGCCCGCATAGCTGGAGAGCACGTTGCGTTCGGTGTCAAACGACAGTTCGGCCCCTCCGCCCAGAGGCGCTCCGTCGACCTTTTCCACTTTCCATTTTCCGGCCAATGCGCTGCTGTCGGCAGGATGCGCCGCACAACCTGCCAAAAGCAGGGCGGCGGTCAGACAAATTGCTGCTTTCATGTATTTTCCCTTTTTTCAGACGGCCTTTTCGGCCGCGTCGGACATGGATCGGAGGTTGTTGCCCGCCCCATTATGGTGAGTCTGAATAAAAATCTACGGTGCTGCTGCGCCTTAGCTCGAAGAGAGCAGGTTTCTAATACATTGGAAATGCCAAACAAACACTGTACTAATATGCTGCCTTATATTTTTCCGTGTCGTTTCACTATATAGCCAGTCAAAATAAAAAAGATACAAGGCAGCAAGCCACAGACAACATGGGTAATACAGGACAGTTTTTCTTGGCATTTTTAATGCCGTAGAAAACCACCCTCTTCAAACTAAGGCGTAGCAACGCCGTAGGTTTTTTTATTTTTTCTCACTATCTCTTTCTGATTTTGATTCGCCATATTCTATGTCAGATATATTGCAATCAAACAAAAGCACGGACATGCCGTGCTTTTTTTATCCAAATCCCGAAGGATTTATTTGTGTCTTTGTGAGCGGATATAGTCCAGCGTTTTGAGTTCGGCAATCGCTGCGGCCAAAGCGGCCTGCGCTTTAGCCAGCGATTCGTCGTCAGCCGCTTGGGCGATACAGCTTTCCGCAGCTTTTTTCGCTTCCTCAGCGCGTGCCTGATCCATTTCGCTGCTGCGCACGGCCACGTCGGCCAATATGGTCAGCTTGTCGGGCTGTACTTCAAGCACACCGCCAGAAATGGCAACCAGGATTTCTTCGCTTTGGCCGGGTACTTGCAGACGCAGTGCTCCGGGACGCACCAAACTCATAATCGGCTCGTGTCGCGGGTAAATACCGAGTTCACCTTGTACGGTCGGTACTACCGCAAAGGCAGCCTCGCCCGAATAGATGTTGTATTCGTTACTTACCACTTCAACTTGCATGACACTCATGCCGCTCTCCTATCAGCTTAAGGTTTTCGCTTTTTCTGCAGCCTCTTCGATACCGCCAACCATGTAGAACGCCTGTTCGGGCAGATGGTCGTATTCGCCGCTTAAAATCGCTTTAAAGCCTGCGATGGTATCGCGCAGCGGAACATATTTGCCGGGCGAGCCGGTAAAGACTTCAGCCACATGGAAAGGCTGGGACAGGAAACGCTGGATTTTACGGGCGCGCATCACGGTCAGTTTGTCTTCATCGGACAATTCGTCCATACCCAAGATGGCGATGATGTCGCGCAACTCTTTGTATTTCTGCAAAGTCGACTGTACGCCGCGTGCTACGTCGTAGTGTTCCTGACCCAATACCATCGGGTCCAGCTGACGGGAAGTCGAATCCAGCGGGTCAACCGCAGGGTAAATACCCAAAGAAGCGATATCACGGCTCAACACGACGGTTGCGTCCAAGTGGGCAAATGTGGTTGCGGGAGACGGATCGGTCAAGTCATCCGCAGGTACGTATACGGCTTGGATGGAGGTAATCGAACCGGTTTGGGTGGAGGTAATGCGCTCCTGCAGACGACCCATTTCTTCCGCCAGCGTCGGCTGGTAACCCACTGCAGACGGCATACGGCCAAGCAGCGCAGATACTTCGGTACCGGCCAGAGTGTAGCGGTAAATGTTGTCGACAAAGAACAAGACATCGCGGCCTTTACCGTTTTCGTCTTTCTCGTCGCGGAAGTATTCGGCCATAGTCAAACCAGTCAGGGCTACACGCAGACGGTTGCCGGGAGGCTCGTTCATCTGTCCGTAAACCATGGCCACTTTGTCCAATACGTTGGAATCTTTCATCTCGTGGTAGAAGTCGTTACCTTCACGGGTACGCTCACCTACACCGGCAAACACGGACAAACCGCTGTGCGCTTTTGCGATGTTGTTGATCAATTCCATCATATTCACGGTTTTGCCTACACCGGCACCGCCGAACAAGCCTACTTTACCGCCTTTAGCAAACGGACAAAGCAAGTCGATCACTTTAATCCCGGTTTCCAGCAATTCGGTAGTGGAAGAGAGTTCGTCAAATTTGGGCGCTTCTTGGTGGATTGCGCGGGTATGGGCTGCGTTTACCGGGCCGACCTCATCAACAGGATTACCCAAAACATCCATAATCCTGCCCAACGTTTCTTTACCGACAGGTACGGTAATCGGTGCTCCGGTATTGTGTACTTCCATACCGCGTTTCAGGCCGTCTGAACTGCCCATAGCGATGGTTCGGACGACACCGTCGCCCAACAGCTGCTGGACTTCCAATGTCAGTCCGTTTTCAACCAATTTCAAAGCATCATAAACATGTGGGATGGCATCACGCGGAAATTCCACGTCTACCACCGCACCGATGATTTGTACGATTTTGCCTTGGCTCATTATCATGTCCTAATTTACAGTACAGGCCTGCAACACTATACGGCTGCCGCACCCGCAACAATTTCTGACAATTCTGTGGTAATTGCGGCTTGGCGGGATTTGTTATAAACCAACCGCAATTCTTTAATGGCATTACCCGCATTATCGGTAGCTGCTTTCATTGCCACCATACGTGCAGCCTGCTCGGATGCCATATTGTCACTTAATGCCTGATAAACCACAGATTCCAAATAGCGGCGAACCAAATATTCCAATACTGCGACAGGGCTGGGCTCATAGCGGTAATCCCAGTTATACCCCTTAGCTTCTCCGCTTGCCTCTTCCAAAGTATTTTTGCCAATCGGCAGCAATATCTCCATCCGAGGCTCTTGTCGCATGGTATTCACAAAACACGAATAAACCATGTGAATGACATCGATTTCGTTCTTTTCGTAACGTTGGAACAGTTCGGTCAGTGCGCCAACCAACAGTTCCAATCTGGGTGTATCACCTAAATTAGTCACGCTGGCGATCACATTCAGACCGATACGCTGACAAGCGGCCAAACCTTTGCTGCCAATACATACGATATCAACGTCGACGCTCTGCTCTTGATAATGCTGAACTTGAGCAAAAAACTTTTTTAGCACGTTCGCATTCAAACCGCCACATAAACCCTTATCTGTCGTAATCAGAATAAAACCCGCTCTGCGAATTTCACGATGATCACTTAACAATTTAATGCCGTGGTTCTCCTGCGTTTGTGCCAGATGTCCCATTACCAAACGCACCTTATCCGCATATGGGCGGGCAAGGCGCATTCTGTCTTGCGTCTTCCTCATTTTGGAAGTGGATACCATCTGCATGGCTTTAGTGATCTTTTGGGTATTCTGAACACTACGGATTTTGGTAAGAATTTCTTTCCCTACGGCCATTTCGAACTCCTTTTATTTATCCTTACACTGTGTAGTTGTAAGATACTTTGAAGGATTCCATAGCTTTGGTCAGAATTTGCTCGTCTTCGTCAGACATCGCCCCAGACGCATTAATATTTTCCAGCGTTTGGGGATTCTGAGTGCGGATAAAATTCAAAAACTCGGCTTCAAATGCTAATGCTTTAGAAACAGGCACATCACTGTAAGAACCGTTGTTGATTGCCCACAACGTCAATGCCATCTCCGCGGTATCCAAGGTACTGAATTGTTTTTGCTTCATCAATTCAGTTACCACTTCGCCATGCTGCAGCTGTTTGCGTGTAGCCTCGTCCAAATCAGACGCAAACTGTGAGAATGCAGCCAATTCGCGATATTGAGCCAAAGCCAAACGGATACCGCCGCCCAACTTCTTAATCACCTTAGTCTGCGCCGCACCGCCTACGCGTGATACGGAAATACCGGCATTAATCGCAGGGCGGATACCGGAGTTGAACAAATCAGTTTCCAAGAATATTTGGCCGTCTGTAATCGAAATAACGTTTGTCGGAACGAAAGCGGAAACGTCTCCTGCCTGAGTTTCGATAATCGGAAGCGCAGTCAGAGAACCGGTTTTACCTTTTACCTGACCTTCAGTCAGTTTTTCTACTTCATCGGCATTGATGCGGGCAGCACGCTCCAAAAGACGGCTGTGAAGATAGAAAACGTCACCAGGATAAGCCTCGCGACCAGGAGGACGTCGGAGCAGTAGGGAAATCTGACGGTATGCAACAGCTTGCTTGGACAAGTCGTCATAAACGATCAGAGCATCCTCTCCGCGGTCACGGAAAAATTCGCCCATGGTACACCCGGCATACGGCGCGATAAACTGCAATGCAGCAGCTTCGGACGCAGTTGCTGCAACAACAATGGTATGTTCCATTGCGCCATGTTCTTCCAGTTTGCGTACCACGTTTGCGATAGACGACGCTTTTTGCCCTATTGCGACATAAATACAGATAACTCCTGTACCTTTTTGATTGACAATTGCATCTAACGCCACTGCTGTCTTACCGGTTTGGCGGTCACCAATAATCAGTTCGCGCTGACCTCTGCCAATCGGCACCATCGAGTCGATGGCTTTTAATCCGGTTTGCATCGGTTGGTCAACCGACTGGCGGGCAATCACGCCCGGAGCGATTTTTTCAATAGGTGCAGACAAATCTGTATTAATAGGGCCTTTACCATCAATAGGTTGACCCAGCGCATTGACTACGCGTCCGATCAATTCACGGCCAATAGGAACTTCCAAAATACGACCAGTGCATCGAACTTCATCGCCTTCTTTAATATGCTCATACTCGCCAAGCACTACTGCGCCAACCGAGTCACGCTCCAAGTTCATTGCCAAACCAAATGTATTGCCGGGAAACTCAAGCATCTCGCCTTGCATCACATCCGACAAACCATGCACACGAACAATACCGTCTGTTACGGAAATAACCGTACCACGTGTGCGCAGTTCTTGTTTGGTATCCAAATTTTCAATTTTGGATTTTAGCAAATCACTGATTTCAGCAGGATTAAGCTGCATGAAAACTCTCCTAATTTATCATTGCCGCATACAGTTTTTTTAATTTTCCCTGCATGGACAGATCCAAAACCTGATCACCCACTTCTACCTTGACTCCGGCAATTAATTCGGGATCAACTTTGAAGACTGCTTCCAAACGGGTATTAAGATGCTTTTCCAAGTCTGCAACAATCTTGGCTTTTTGCCCTTCGCTGGCAAAATCAAAAGCACTAAAGACAACCGCTTGCTTGACGCTATTGCGTGATAAAGCCAAATCTTGATATTGGGTGTAGATCTCAGGCAAAACGGCAAAACGTTTTTCCTCCGCAACCACTTTGACAAAATTACGGAATATTTCGTTTTTTGCTACCTGTTCGTCGCTAAGCAAACCCAGCAAAATATTTGTCTTATATTCGCTGCTACTGCCGGCATCCTCAATCAGCGCCGCCACTTTGGGCTGCTGCACAGACCATGCCAACTCATTTAGTCCGCCCAACCAAGATTCGATTTGATGTTTCTCATCTGCCAGCTCGAACAATGCTTTCGCATAAGGCCTGGCAATGGTTGCGAACTCAGCCATAACTTACAGCTCCTGTTTCAGGTTGCTCAACAGATCCGCATGCTTGGCAGCATTTACTTCACTGCGGAGAATCGCTTCGGCACCTTTGACAGCCAAAACAGCAACCTGCTCGCGCAATGTTTCGCGCGCACGGTTGGTTTCCTGTTCGACATCGGCTTTTGCCTGCGCTGTAATTCTTGCGGCTTCTGCAGAAGCTTGGCTTTTCGCATCTTCCACAATTTGAGCCGCCCGTTTTTCCGCATTGGCTACCAATTCGGCAACCTGGCTGCGGCCTTCGGCCAAGAGTTCTGCAACTTTCTTTTCTGCCTGCTCAAAATCGCTCTTTCCGCGCTCGGCGGCGGCCAAGCCTTCGGCGATTTTGTCGGCGCGCTCATCAAGGGCTTTGGCAATGGGCGGCCATACATACTTCATGGTAAACCAAACCAAAATGCCAAAAACAATTAATTGCGCAAATAAGGTTGCATTTAAATTCACTTTACTTAACCTTCGTATTGGGGTTAATCAACCAAACGTTGATTCCGCATTTGCTGCGGAACAGTTTGTATGCGGATTAGCCTTGTACAAACGGGTTAACAAAGGCGAACAGCAACGCGATGGCTACACCAATCAGAAATGCCGCATCAATCAAACCGGCAATCAGGAACAGTTTGGTCTGCAGAGGACCGATCAGTTCGGGCTGGCGTGCAGAGGATTCCAAATATTTGGAACCGACCATAGCGATACCGATAGAAGCGCCCAGTGCGCCCAGTGCTACAATCAAACCACAAGCAATAGCAATCAAACCCATTTCAAAACTCCTTAAATTAAAACAAAAGGTTAAACCACATTAAACAACTTCAAAAACATAAAGAACAGCTATCCAACAACAAAAATCAGTGGGCATCATGTGCCTGGCCGATATAAACAAAAGCCAAAGCCATAAAGATAAATGCCTGCAAAGTAATAATCAGAATATGGAAAATTGCCCATGCCGCACCGGCAACGATATGGAACAGGAACAAAACGGGATCCATCAATGTCACGCTACCCGAAGCTGCCCAAGCACCGCCGAGCAAGGCAATCAGCAAGAATACCAATTCACCTGCATACATATTACCGAACAACCGCATACCGTGCGAAACGGTTTTGGACAAGAACTCCAAAATATTGAGCAAAAAGTTTGCAGGGAAAAGCAGCGGGCCGAAAGGAGCGGTAAATAACTCGTGAACCCAGCCTTTGCCGCCTTTAATTTTAATATTGTAATAAATACACACCAGCAAAACGCCGACAGCCAAGGCCAAGGATGTATTCAAATCGGCAGTCGGCACTACGCGGAGCAGCGCATGGTGATCACCGGTTGCACCCTGCCAAGTAACCGGCAGCAAATCTACCGGCAGCAAATCCATCGCGTTCATCAGGAAAATCCAAACAAACAGCGTCAGACCGAGCGGGGCAACGGCTTTGCGCGATTCGGTATTATGGATAATACCTTTGCACATATCGTCGACAAATTCGTAAAGCAGTTCGACGGCAGCCTGAAAACGACCCGGGACACCGGCAGTGGCTTTTACCGCGGCACGGCGCAGCAGGAAGCAGCCCAGCGCCCCCAGCACCACTGCAAAAAATATCGCATCCAAATTGATATAGGAAAAATCGGCGATGTTTTGCAACCCTTGGCCTTTGGTCACATCCGACAGACTGGTCAAACTTTGCAAATGGTGTTTGATATAGTCGGCCGCAGTCATGGTCTCACTTGCGCTTGCCATAATATTCAGCTTTCCAAAAAACAAAAAAAATCACATGGCTGACGGCCAATAAACCGAAAAGAAACGGGAGAAACCGCAGGCTTTGACGGAAAAGGACAAATATCGAAACCATCATCACCAACGCCAGCACTATTCTTAAACCTTCTCCGACGATAAATGCATATCCCGCATATTGCGGCGCGCGGCGGAAAAGATTTAAGAACAGCACCGTAACAACCGAAGGAAAAAAGAAACTCGCACCACCGGCTGCCGCAGACCACGCAGCCGAACTTCCTGCCGCCAAACCGCTTGCCAGCACAACCGCCAGCAAAGCGGCAAACTGCAGATACAGAATTTTTGCCATCGGCGCACACAGTGGGAGTCACATTAAGCTTCGGCACTATAATAAATACCCTGTTTTCCGTCAAGCCGATTGGTTAAATTTCGTGAAATATTCCGTTTGAAAAACAGCGGAAGATTATCACGGGTAAATTTTCAGACGGCCTTTGTGTGCACAGGCGCCATTCTTAACAAAATTTTTCGAAATCACAAGCCGCCACACAAAATTGGCGAGAAACCGACGCAGCAGGCTGCTTCTGCTTTATTTTCTGCCTGCGGCGCGCGGTTTTGCTGAGGTTTGTTGCTTTCAGACGGCCTAACGGAATTCCACACCCAGCCGTTGCAGCAGCGCATCTAAGGTTTCCGGCGTGTCGAAATGGAGGACGATTCTGCCTTTGCGCCCGTTGCCGCTTTTGACTTCGGCATTGACGCCCAGCGTTTCGGTCAACGTTTCGTTGAGCCTGCGGATATCGGGATGGACGGCTTTTGCCGCCGCGTTTTCAGACGGCCTGTGCACCATTTGGCTGCGCCGCTCCACTTCGCGCACCGACCAGCCGTTTTTCACGGCTTTCTGCGCCAGCTCGAGCTGATCGACCACCGGCAGCGTCAGCAGGGCGCGGGCATGACCCATTTCCAAACGGCGCTGGTAAAGCATGTCCTGCACCGGTTCGGGCAGCGCGAGCAGGCGCAGGCTGTTGGAGATGGCGCTGCGGCTTTTGCCGACGGCCTTGGCGATGGTTTCGTGGGTGAGGCTGAACTCGTCGGCCAGGCGTTTCAGGCCGCGCGCCTCCTCTATCGGATTAAGGTTTTCGCGTTGCAGGTTTTCAATCAAACCCATGGCCAGCGCGGTTTCGTCGCTGATGTTTTTGACGACGACGGGAATTTCGGCCAAACCGGCCATCTGCGCCGCCCGCCAGCGCCGCTCGCCCGCGATGAGCTCGTATTGCGACAGGCCGTGTTCGCGCACGATAACGGGCTGGATAACGCCCTGCGCCTTGATGGATTCGGCCAATTCGTGCAAGGCTTCGTCGTCCATCTGCACACGCGGCTGGTAGCGGCCGGGACGGATGTCGCCCACCGGCACGGCGGTGAGCTGGTCGCCCTGTCCGTCTTCGATGCTGCCCGACAGCAACGAATCCAACCCGCGCCCGAGTCCGCCCGGTTGTTTTGCCATAATTCTTCCTTCGCTTAAAAAATGTGCGCCATTTTAATGGAAAGGCCGTCTGAAAGCAGTTTATTTTTTCAGACGGCCTGCCTCGTGTATGATGCCGCCCCTGTTTTTTAACGATGCTGACAGGTGAAGGATTTGGAAGTTTATCTGGTGCGCCATGGCAAAACCGTGTTCAACACGCTCGGCCGCCTGCAAGGATGGAGCGATTCGCCGCTCACGGAAGAAGGCCGTGCGGCAGCGGCAGATTTCGGTGCCAAGCTGGCACGGCGCGGCATTGCGTTTGATGCGGCGTTTTCCAGCACGGCGCCGAGAGCGGCCGCAACGGCGCGCCTGCTGCTCGAACACGCGGGGCAGGCGGCTTTGCCGCTTGCCGAACTGGCGGATTTGCGCGAATGCTGTTTCGGCGGGTTTGAAGGCGAACACGCGCAAACGCTGTACCGCCTGCTGGCCGAACGCAACGGTTTTACCGATGCGGATGCGTTTCAGACGGCCTTCCGTTGGGCGGATCGTTTTATGCTGCTCGATGCCGTGGCGCAGGCCGATCCTCTGCATCTGGCGGAAAACCACGAACGTTTTACCGCCCGCACCGCCGCCGCGCTGAAACAAATCGCCCTTGCCGCGCAAAACTGCCGCCGAGTGCTGGCAGTGGCGCACGGCATGACCATCACCGCCGTGCTCAAAAGCATCGATCCGGCCGCGACGGAATACCGCAGCGTGCCCAACCTTTCCTTGTCGCGCCTGCGGTTTTCAGACGGCCTATGGCGGATAGAATCGGTCGGCGAAGTGTTGTAGGCGCAAGAAAGTGTATCGTTTTGTATCGGACAGTGTAAAAACGGCGGCACAATGCCTATGCAATATGGATTAATTTCAAACTATCGGTTAGAATGCAAACATTCATTTCATAACAATCACCCGTTACAAAGGAGTGCTGTATGGGCTACAAGCGAACCTCCATCAATATTGCTATGTTACAGGCGCGCGACATACTGCTTTCGTATTTCCGTCCGATTCTGCATAACGCGGGCATCACCGACCAACAATGGCGCATCATCCGCCTTCTGGCGGAAAACGGCACTATGGACTTTCAGGAACTGGCCTCCGCCGCCTGCATCCTGCGTCCCAGCCTGACCGGCATCCTTAACCGCCTCGAACAGGGCGGCCTGCTGATCCGCATGAAACCCTCCAACGACCAGCGCCGTGTCTTCCTCAAACTCACCGACGCAGGTACGCAAATCTACGAAAACACCCGTTCGCTGGTTGACAAGCGCTACGAAGAAATCGAGCAACGGATGACCCGCGAAAAAATGAACCAGCTGCACGACCTCTTGGGCGAACTGGCCGCACTCAAACGTCCCGAAGGGGAAAACGGCGGCGCAGACGACTGAATAAACCGCCGTCCGCCCTGACGGGCATACCGCCAACGCGGCAGTGTCGGGTAAAATACCCGCCTGCCGCGTTGGCTATGCGCGGCAGAAACGACAGAAAAGCCGCTCCCGCCTGCCACCTTCGGGGCATAAGCAGGGATGCCGTTTCTAAAACAAACACGGCTTTTCCGCCAATCCGCAGCCAGAGGCCGTCTGAAAACGAAGCTTCAACAAAATTGGAACACGGCATCGACCCAACGACAACCACCGCCGCAAACACCGAACCCATGCCGCATCCCCTGCAACTCCCCTTCCGCGACGCCATGTCCGCCTGCGCCGTCGGCGTCCACGTCGTCACCACAAACGGCGCGGCCGGACGCCACGGCATCACCATGACCGCCGTCACCCCCGTTACCGACGAACCGCCCACCGTCATGCTCTGCATCAACCGCCAATCCGCCATTGTTCCCGTTTTGCAGCAAAACCGCGCCGCCTGCATCAACATCCTCGCCGCACACCAGCAGGACATTGCCGAACACTTCGCCGGCCTCACCACCCTCTCGCCCGAAGAGCGCTTCGAATACCACATCTGGCACAGAGGCCGCAGCGGCCAGCTGCAAATCGAAGGCGCGCTGGCGCACCTGCACGGCCGCACCGCAGCACAAAACCAGGTCGGCAGCCACACCGTCTTCATGATAGAAATCGACGAAATCGCCGTCCCGCCCGCACAGCCGGCCGAAGCCCCCGCCCTCGTCTACTTCCGCCGCCGCTTCGCCGCCCTACCCTAACCCCAATCCCTTTCAGACGGCCACCCGTCCCGCAGAGGCCGTCTGAAACCCGCCACCCCCACAGCCAAGGAAACCGCCATGAGCAACACCCTCGACGACATCCTCGACTTCAACCGCAACTTCGTCGAATCCGGCGAATACGCCCAATTTTTCAGCAACAAATACCCCGAACGCGGCCTGGCCATCCTCTCCTGCATGGACACCCGCCTGTCCGAACTCCTGCCCCGCGCCCTCGGCCTGAAAAACGGCGACGCCAAACTCATCAAAAACGCCGGCGCCCTCGTCAACCATCCCTGGGGGTCGGTCATGCGCAGCCTGCTGATAGCCGTTTTCGAACTGCGTGTCAGCGAAATCATGGTCATCGCCCACTACGACTGCGGCATGCGCGGCATGAGTGCCGACGGCTTCCTCGAAAAAACCGCCGAACACGGCATTCCCGCCGACCGCATCGACACCCTGCGCAACGCCGGCATCGACCTCGACAACTGGCTTACCGGCTTTGACGACGTCGAAGACAGCGTCCGCCACACCGTCGGCATCATCCGCCGCCACCCCCTCATGCCCACCGCCGTCACCGTCCACGGCCTCGTCATCCACCCCACCACCGGCAAACTCACCCTTGTCGTCGACGGCAACGCCCAGACAGAGGCCGAACGGCCATGAGCGGCAAAACCGGCCTCTTCGGCGGCACATTCGACCCGCCCCACAACGGCCACCTGCACATCGCCCGCGCCTTTGCCGACGAAACCGGCCTCGACACCGTCATCTTCCTGCCCGCAGGCGACCCCTACCACAAAACCGCCCCGTGCACCCCCGCCGCCCACCGCCTCGCCATGACCGAACTGGCGGCTGCGGCCGACCCGCGTTTCGCCGTCTCCGACCTCGACATCGTGCGCGGCGGCGCCACCTACACCGCCGACACCGTGCAAATCTTCCGCCAACACTTCCCCGCCGACGAACTCTGGTGGCTGATGGGCGCCGACAGCCTCGCCGCCCTCCACACCTGGAAACACTGGCAAACGCTCGTGCGGCAAACCAACATCGCCGTTGCCGCCCGCAGCGGTTTCAGCCTCGCCGCCCTGCCGCCCGAACTGCACGACTGGGCGGGATACGCCCTGAGCCGCGGCAGCCTGCGCCTGCTGCAAGCCCCCCTGTCCGACATCTCCTCCACCGACATCAGAGGCCGTCTGAAAAACGGCCATAGCGCCGACGGCCTCATCCCGCCGCAGGTAGCCGCCTACATCCGCCGCCACAACCTGTACGCCGAAAACCCGCAGGCCGTCTGAACCACCGCCACGGCTTTCAGACGGCCTTTTGCTATACTGCGCCCTTTTCGCCGCACAGGCCGTCTGAAACGGCACACCGTCCAAACCGAACCCTTATGAACCTGCTCTCCATCCTCGGCAAACTCGGCAGCATGACCATGCTGTCGCGCATCCTCGGCTTTATCCGCGACATGATCATCGCCCGTGTCTTCGGCTCGGGCGACGCCGCCGACGCCTTCTTCACCGCCTTCAAACTGCCCAACCTGCTGCGGCGCATTTTCGCTGAAGGCGCATTCGCCCAAGCCTTCGTGCCCGTGCTGGCCGAATACAAACAGACCAAATCGCCCGAAGCCACGCGCGAATTCGTGCAATACATCGCGGGCATGCTCACCTTCGCCCTCACCGTCGTCACCGCAATCGGCGTGCTGGCCGCGCCGTGGATCATCACCGCCACCGCCACGGGCTTCACCAAAAACCCCGACAAATTCGCCCTCGCCACCGACCTTCTGCGGATTATGTTTCCCTACATCCTGCTGATTTCCCTGTCCTCTTTCGTCGGCTCGATACTCAACACCTACCACAAATTCCAAATCCCCGCCTTCACCCCCGTCCTGCTCAACCTCTCCTTCATCGCCTTCTCGCTCTTTTTCGTGCCCTATTTCGACCCGCCGATCACCGCGCTGGCCTGGGCGGTGTTCGTCGGCGGCATCCTGCAACTCGTCTTCCAACTGCCCTGGCTCGCCAAACAAGGCTTTCTCAACCTGCCCAAACTCGATTTCAAAAACGCCGCCGTCAACCGCGTTATCAAACAAATGATGCCCGCCGTTTTCGCCGCCAGCGTCGCGCAGATTTCCTTAGTGATCAACACCATCTTCGCCTCCTTCCTGCAAAGCGGCAGCATCTCTTGGATGTACTACGCCGACCGCCTCACCGAACTGCCCACTGGTGTGCTCGGCGTCGCCCTCGGCACCATCCTCCTGCCCACCCTGTCCAAACACGCGGGCGGGCGCAACCCGCGCGAGTTTTCCAAACTGCTCGACTGGGGGCTGCGCCTGTGCTGCCTGCTCGCCGCCCCCGCCGCGCTCGGGCTGGCGATGCTGGCTTATCCGCTGATTGCGACGATGTTCGTCAGCCAGAGTTTCAGCGCGCACGATGCCATAATGACAAAAAACGCCCTGATCGCCTGCTCCTTCTGCGTCATCGGCCAGATTATGATTAAAGTGCTCGCCCCCGCCTTTTACGCGCAGCAGAACATCAAAACGCCGGTCAAAGTGGCCGTCGTCACCCTGATAGCAACGCAGCTGATGAACCTCGCCTTTATCGTGCCGCTCAAACACGTCGGCCTGTCGCTTTCCGTCGGCCTCGGCGCCTGCCTCAACGCCGCCTTCCTCTACATCCTGTTGCGCGTCAAAGGACTCTACCGCCCCGACGCGGGCTGGAAACGCTTTTTGGCAAAACTCGCCGTCGCACTGGCCGTGATGGGCGCGGGGCTGTGGGCGGCGCAGGCGCTGACCGGCTTGGAATGGATCAACATACGCGGCTGGCAAAAAGCCCTGCAACTGGCCTGGCTGGTGCTCTTGGGCATCACCCTCTACTTCACTACCCTCGCCGCCCTTGGCTTCCGTCCGCACCATTTCAAACGCTCGGAACACTAATGCTCGGCGGATAAGACAAAAGGCCGTCTGAAAACCCAAAACAGAGTTTTCAGACGGCCTGACGTATGCCGTGGAGAACAGCCGATGCCCGCGTTGACGGCAGGAATGCGATAAGGCCGTTCCCGCCTACGTCCGCCATTCGGAACGAAAACATCCGCGCTGACAAAAAAAGGCCGTCTGAAAACCCTGTTGCGGGTTTTCAGACGGCCTTTTGCCGCACAAAACGGCGCGGCTGAATGTCAACACCCCCTAGCGTGCCTGCGGCTGCGCGGCGTTTTCGCTGCCGTCGAGCGTGACCCGTTTCAGGCCACCGCCGAGGGCTTTGTAGAGGTCGGCCATGTTTTCCAGCATGGTCAGGCGGTTGGCGATGAGGGCGGTATCGGCGCTGTAGCTGCTGCGCTCCGCATCCAAGAGGTCGAGCGCGCTGGATACGCCGTGTTTGTAGCGCAGACGCACGAGGCGCAGCTGGTCGGCGTAGGCGGTGCTCTGCCTGCTGTTGGCATGGTAGGTTTTGTCGAGCTGCTCGCGGGCGACAAGGGCGTCGGCTACGTCGCGGAAGGCATTCTGCACGGCGGCTTCGTAGTTGACGACCTGTATTTCCTTACGGATTTTGGCGGCGTCAAGGCTGGCTTTGAGGCTGCCCCAAGTGAAGATGGGGATGTTGATGGTGGGGGCGAACGCCCAAGTGCCGTTGCCTGCGTGGAACAGGTTGTTCAATTCGTGCGAGGCCGTGCCGACGCTGCCGGTGAGGCTGATGCTGGGGAAGAAAGCCGCACGCGCCGCGCCGATGTTGGCATTTGCCTGTTTGAGGGCGTGTTCGGCGGCGCGGATGTCGGGGCGGTTGAGCAGTACGTCGGAGGTAAGGCCGGCACCCAGGCGGTCGAAGACGAATTGTTTATTCAGCGGCAATCCGGCGGGCAGATCATCGGGGATGGGCTGGTTGATGAGGACGGAGAGGGCGTTGCGTGCCTGTTCGCGGCTCTGCACGGCAGACGCGTAGGCGGCTTTGGCCGCTTCGATCAGGGCCTGCTGCTGGCGCAGGTCGATGGCGGAAATCACGCCCGCTTTGTGGCGGATTTCGCTGAGGCGGAAGGTTTCTTCGCGGCTTTTGAGCACTTTTTGCGCCAGTGCCATGTTTTCTTCGGCGGTGCGCTCGTTGAAATAGGCTTTGGCAACGGAGGCGACCAGGGCGAGATGGGCGGAGTCGCGGGCGGCGGCGCTGTTGAAGTAGCCTTCGAGGGCAGCCTGTTTGTTGCTGCGGGCTTTGCCGAAGAGGTCGAGTTCGTAAGAGGAGACGCCGAGGCCGACGCTGTACGACTCGGAAATCACGCCGTGTCCGGTGCCGTTGAGGTCGCCCGCGCTTTTCTGGCGCGCGCCGCTGCCGCTTGCGCCGAGGGAGGGCAGGAGGGCGGCGCGGCTGATGCGGTATTGTTCGCGCATGGCTTCGGCATTGAGCGCGGCGGCACGCAGGTCGGTGTTGCGTTCGAGCGCGATGTCGATCAGGCGGTGCAGGCGCGGGTCGGCGAAGTAGTCTTTCCAGCCCAAGGCGGCGGCCTGTATGCCGTTGTCAGCGCGGTCGTATTGAAATTGCTGCGCCACGGCAACCGGCGGCGTTTCGTATTTGGGAATCATGGTGCAGGCCGACAGGGCAGCGGTTGCGGCAACGGCGGCGAAGGCCGGTTTGAATGCGATGTTTTTCATTGGGATCTCCTTAAACAGGCCGTCTGAAAACCGTGTTTGGCGTTTTCAGACGGCCTTTTGCTTAGTGCCTGTCGTGCAGCTCGTCTTCCGCGCTCACGCCTGCTTCGAGGGCGTGCTGGTGTGCCAGTTCGAGCTCGTGCGCGCTGGGTTTGAAGATTTTGCGCACGCCAACATAGAACAGGGGCACGAGGAATACGGACAGTATCGTGCCGACCAGCATGCCCGACAATACGGTCGTGCCGATGGCTCTCTGGCTGGCGGAGCTGGCGCCGGAGGCGAAGAACAGCGGTACGACGCCGAGAATGAAGGCGAACGAGGTCATGATAATCGGGCGGAAGCGCAGGTGCGCCGCACGCAGGGCGGCTTTCACCGCGTTCATGCCCTGTGCCTGCAGGTCTTTGGCAAACTCGATAATCAGAATGGCATTTTTCGCGCTCAAACCGATCACGGTAATCATGCCGACCTTAAAGTAAATATCGTTGAGATATTGCGGCGGCACGCCGAAGATGGCGAGGAAGCTGTTGCGGCCGGTTACGCCCAAGACGATGCCGAGGAAGCCCAGCGGCACAACGAGAATCACGGACAGCGGTACCGACCAGCTTTCATACAGCGCGGCCAACACGAGGAAGACGGCGAGGATGGCGAGGCCGTAAACCAGATAGGTTTGCGAGTTGCCTTTCACTTCTTCGCGCGACTGTCCCGCCCATTCGAGGCTGTAACCGCCTTCGAGCTCGTTGACCAGACGCTGCGCTTCGGCCATCACCTGGCCGGTGGAGTAGCCTGTGGCGGCCGCACCTTCGATTTTCATCGCCGGATAGCCGTTAAAGCGCACGCTCTGCTGCATGCCGGTTTCCCATTTGGCGGTCACGAAAGTGGACAGCGGCACGGCCACGCCCGACGAATTGGGCACGGTGAGCGCGAGGATGTCTTCGGGCTGCATGCGCGAAGCGGCATCGGCCTGCACGATTACCCTTTGCAGACGGCCGTTGTTGGGGAAGTCGTTGATGTAGGACGAGCTCAATGCTGTCGCCAATACGGTGCGCACCGACGAGAAATCGATGCCCTGCGCGGCGGCGGCGGCGCGGTCGATTTCCAGTTTGAGCTGCGGCGCGTCTTCGAGGCCGGAGGCGCGCACGGCGGAGGCGTCGAACATCGGGTTTTGCCGCATTTTGTTCATCAGCTCGTTGCGCTTGGCCAGCAGGGCTTCGTGGCCGTTGTTGTTGCGGTCTTGCAGGTACAGCTCGAAGCCGGAGCTGGTGCCCAGCTCCATGATGGCGGGCGGGTTGATGGCAATACCGAAGCCGTCTTTGATGCTGCCCATCAGCGCGCCGGTGATTTTGCCCGACACGGCGGCCGCGCCGCTCATCGGATCGGTACGCTCGCTCCAATCTTTCAGGGTGATGAAGCCGAAGCCCATGTTCTGACCCGAGCCGCCGAAGCTGAAGCCGGATACGGTGAGGTAGGTGTCGACTTCGGGCATATTTTGCAGCACTTCGTCCACCACTTTCATGGTTTCGTCGGTGCGCTCTTTGGTTGCGCCCGCAGGCAGCTGCACCATCATCATCAGGCTGCCCTGGTCTTCCTGCGGCAGGAAGGAGGTGGGGATGTTTTTGTACAGCACGCCGGCCACGCCGGCCAGGGCGATGTACACGGCAATCATCGGCACGCCGCGCTTCATCAGCTTGGCTACCCAGCCCTCATAGCCGTGCGTGCCTTTGCTGAACGTGCGGTTGAACCAGCCGAAGAAACCTTTTTTCTCGACATGGTGGCCTTTGGGAATCGGTTTGAGCAGCGTCGCGCACAATGCGGGGGTGAGCGAAAGGGCGAAGAAGGCCGAGAAGCCGATGGCTATCGCCATGGTGGCGGCAAACTGGGTGAAGATTTTGCCCTGCGCGCCCGAGAAGAAGAGCAGCGGCACGAACACCGAAATCAGCACGGCGGTAATACCGACTACCGCGCCGGAAATCTGGCTCATGGCCTTTTTGGTGGCTTCTTTCGGTGGCAGCCCTTCTTCCGACATGATGCGCTCGACGTTTTCCACCACCACAATCGCGTCGTCCACCACGATACCGATCACCAGCACCATGGCAAACATGGTCAGCACGT
>CAMURX010000014.1 GCA_947097615.1 uncultured Neisseria sp.
CCGCACGCTCAGTTCTTCATACAGCGAAAACGCCTGCGACATATAGCCCACGCGCATTTTGGTTTCGATGCCGCCCGCGTCGATGGGGCGGCCGAGCAGTTCGGCCGTGCCTTCGCTGGCCTGCAAAAGGCCGGTCAGCATTTTCATGGTGGTGGACTTGCCGCAGCCGTTGCTGCCCAAAAAGCCGAAAATCTCGCCCTTTTGGATGGTGAAACTCACATGGTCCACGGCGGTGAAACTGCCGAAACGCTTGGTCAGGCCGTGCGCCTCCATCGCGGGCGGCGCATCGGGCATGGGCACAAAGGGCGTGAGTTCCAAGCCGCCCGAGCCCTGCTGTTTTTCCGGCGGCAGCATTTTGATATAGGCTTCTTCGAGATTGTCCGCGCCGTATTCGCGCAACACCTCGGCGGTGGGCTTGTTTTCCAGCAGCCGCCCCGCATCCATCGCCAACAGCCGTTCAAACTGCTGCGCCTCTTCGATATAGGCGGTGGCGACAATCACCGTCATGCCCGCGTGTTCCTGCCGCAAGTCGTCCACCAAAGCCCAAAACTGGCGGCGCGAGAGCGGGTCAACACCTGTGGTTGGCTCGTCCAGAATCAGCAAATCGGGGCTGTGCACCAGCGCGCAGCACAGGCTGGCCTTCTGCTTCATCCCGCCCGAGAGCTTGCCCGCCGCACGATCCACAAACGGCAGCAGCCCCGTGGCCTCGGTGAGCCGACGGATGCGCTCCTGCCGCTGTTTGGCGTTCAGGCCGAACATCCGCGCATGGAAATCGATGTTTTCGGCCACGGTGAGCGTGGGATAAAGATTGCGCCCCAAACCCTGCGGCATAAAGGCCACGCGGTGCGACATGTGCAGCCGCACGTTTTTGTCGGCCATATCGCCGCCGAGCACTTCCACCCGCCCGCCCTGAATCACGCGCACGCCCGCAATCAGCGAGAGCAGCGTCGATTTGCCCACGCCGTCCGGCCCGATCAGGCCGACCGTGATGCCGCGCGGAATGTCGAGCGACACATCGTCGAGGGCTTGGGTTTTGCCGAAACGGTGGGAGAGACGGGAAATGGAAACGGCGTTCATGGGAAAACTTTACAGGGGATTTTTCAGAAAGGGCAGCGGCCTGTTTGAGGCCGTCTGAAAAAGGCGGCGTGCGCTGAAAACGGCCTTTATAGCGAAAAAAACGCGCCGAGCCAACCGCCGCGCCGCTTCGGCAGCAAAAGGCGGCGCGGCAAAGGAAAAAGGCCGTCTGAAAACGCGGGAGGGTTTTCAGACGGCCTCTGCCGCTTTTGCGGCATCAGGCGGTTTGTTCGAGCTCGACAGCGGCGGCCAAGAGCGACAGGCGCGCCATCACGCCGTAGACATAGAGGCGGTTGCAGCCGCAGTCGGGGTCGGCGGCGTTGGTTTGCGGCACACCCAATTCCTGCCACTGCTCGAACACGCGCTTGTTCGGTTCGTCGTCCTGCTCCTGCGCGCCGCCGTCTTCGGCAACGGGGATGATGTGGTTGAGCTGGACGAAGGACATACCGGTGGCGTTGAGGTTTTCGTCGGCGGCGCGGCCTTCGTGGACGCGGAAGAAGCCGCCGACAACAAAGCGGTCGATCATGTACACCACGGGTTCGGACACCGAGCCGTTGACGGTTTCGTAGGTGTAAATGCCTTCCTGCACAATGACCTCGCTCACTTCCAGGCCTTCTTTGATTTTCGCCATTTTGTTGCGGTTTTTGCGGTTGAGGCCGCGCACTTCGTCGGCGGATTTGACGCTCATCACGCCCATGCCGTAAGTACCCGCGTCGGCTTTGACGATCACAAAAGGTTGGTCGGTGATGCCTTTTTCGTCGTATTTCGCCTGTATTTTCGCCAACATTCTGTCCACAGCCTCAGCCAGCGCGTCTTCGCCCTCGCGCTCTTGGAAGTTGAGGCCGGAAATCTGCTCGAAGTAGGGATTGATCTGCCATTCGTCGAGCCCCACCAGTTCGGCAAACTCGGCAGCGATGTGGTTGTAGGCGGCGAAATGGGCGGTTTTGCGCCGCGTCGTCCAACCGCCGTGCAGCGGCGGCAGCACGGTTTGGCTGATGTCTTTGAGGATGTCTGGCACGCCGGCGGAGAGGTCGTTGTTGAGCAGGATGAGGCAGGGCGAGAAGCCGTCGGCGAGGTGGACGCGGCCGCGCGTGCGTTGCAGCGGCTCGAGGGTGATGGTGTCGCCCATGGCGGTGGTGAATTCGGTGGGGGCGGTGATTTCGGGGTTGAGGCTGCCCAGGCGCACTTCAAAACCCGCGGTGCGCAGGATGGTGCTGAGGGCGTGGACGTTTTGCAGGTAGAAGGTGTTGCGGGTGTGGTTTTCGGGCACGATGAGCACGGATTTGGCCTGCGGGCAGGCGCGCTCCACTGCGTCTTGGGCGGCATGGGCGGCAAGTTGGACAAACTGAGGGTTGAGGTTGTTGAAGCCGCCGGGGAAAAGGTTCATGTCGATGGAGGCCATTTTGTAACCGGCGTTGCGGATGTCGACCGAGCCGTAAAAGGGCGGGGTGTGCTCTTTCCATTTGGCGCGGAACCAGGCTTCGATCTGCGGCTGTTTGGCCAGGATTTTGCGCTCGAAGGCCTGGAGTTCGCTCAGATATGTTTCGGACATCACGGCTAGGGGCATTTCGTTTACCTGTCTGCTGGATTGAAAATCCGCGCATGATAGGGTTTTCAGACGGCCTGTACAAGTAACGCCCGTTTTTATCCTTATTGCCCGAAGTTCTTTGCAGGCCGTCTGAAAAGGCGGTTTCGGCGGAGTTTAAAACGCTGCTTGCGGTTTTCAGACGGCCTGCCGTGTGGCCGTCTGAAACTCAGGCCAGCATTTGCGGCGGGATTTCGCACACGGGTATCGGGCGGATTTTGTGCTGGGCGGCGCGGTTGAGGCGGGTGTAGATGTCGAACACTTCCTGCTCGCGGCCGCTGAAATCGTCGCGCGTTTTGCCCGCTTCGGCGGCGGCCATGGCGCGTTCGAGTTCGGGGTAGCTCGCGCCCATCTGCGCTTCGTCGGTGCGCTCGGTGTCCCACAGGCCGTCGGTCGGCACGGCTTGGCGGATGGCGGGCAGGATGTCAAGGTGGTCAGCTAGTTCGTACACCTGCGTTTTGGTGAGATCGGCGATCGGGCTGAGGTCGACGCCGCCGTCGCCGTATTTGGTGAAGAAGCCGACGCCAAAATCTTCGATTTTGTTGCCCGTGCCCGCCACGAGCAGGCCATTGATTTGCGCGTAGTAATAGAGGGTGAGCATACGCAGGCGGGCGCGGCTGTTGGCAAGGGCGAGCTGCTTGGCGGGGTATTCGGCTTCGTCTACGTTTACGGTGTCGGCAAACAGGTTAAACGTGGGCGTGAGGTCGGCGCGCAGGCTTTTGACGTTGGCAAACGCGCTTTGCAGGCGCGCGATATGCTCCTGCGCGCGGCTGACCTGGTCGGCCTGCTGGCGGATGGGCATTTCCAGCAGCAGAACGTTGAGGCCGCTGCGGGCGGCGAGGGCGGAGACGACGGCGGAATCAACGCCGCCGGAAATGCCGACGACAAAGCCTCGGGCACGGGCGGAGGCGGCATAGTCTTGCAGCCAGCGGACAATGTGTTCGGCTACGGCTTGTGTTTGCATGGGAAATCCTTTTTCAGACGGCCTGGGGTGTGTTGACAATCAACACGCCCCAGGGGCAGGGGAGGGCGGGAAAACGGGCGGCACTATAACCCGCGCCTGCGGGCTTTACAATCCGAAAGCAGGGCAGGGCGGTTTCAGACGGCCTGCCGCTTCTGCTAGAATCCGCGCCTTCCGTTTTCACCGCACGAACCGAGACCGCCATGTTGGAAGTTTTCAATATCACCGCGCCGATTTTCCTGATTATCGGCTTGGGCTGGGCAGCGGTGCGCGGCGGCGTGTTCCGTTTCGAGGAGCTGCGCGGCGCGGCGAAATTCGTGATGAAAATCGGCCTGCCCGCACTGGTGTTTTTCGCCATCGCGGGCAAACCGTTCCGTGAGGTGTTCAATGTGGTGTATCTCTTGGGCTACGGCGGCGCGACGCTGGCGCTGTTTGTCCTCGGCGCGCTGCTGGTGCGCCTGCGTGGCGGCGACGGCACGCTTTCGGCGCTGGGTGGCTTTTCCGTATCGTTTTCCAATACCGGCTTCATCGGCTATCCGCTGCTGGCGATGGTGATCGGCGAGGCGGCCGCGCCGTATTTCGCCATGAACGTGCTGGTGGAAAATATGTTTCTGATTCCGCTGTTTTTCCTGTTGGCCGACTCGGCAGGCGGGCAGGGAAGAGGCCGTCTGAAAACGCTGCTGCCCGTGGCGAAAAACCTGTTGAAAAACCCGATTATCCTCGCCCAGTTTGCCGCGCTGCCGTTTGCCTTGGGCTGGCTGCCGCTGCCCGGGGCGCTGCTGAAAACCTCGTCCGTCCTTGCCGCAGGCGCCGCGCCCGTTGCCCTGTTTGTTATCGGCGGCAGCCTCGTCGGCCTGAAACTCGGCGGCAAACTGGCCGACATCCTGCTTCTGACCCTGCTGAAACTGGCCGTGTTCCCGCTGCTGACCGTGTTGTTCCTGCTGCTTTTGGGTGCGGGCAGGGACACGCTGTTTGCCGGTGCGCTGCTTTCCTGCGTGCCGATGGCGAGCATGGTGGCCATCGTCCACAGCCAATACGGCCACGAACAGCGCGGCGCCGCCATCATGCTGCTGACCACCGTGCTGTCTTTCGCCAGCATCTCGCTGGTGCTGCTGTTCGGCCGTTAAACCCTAAACACAAAGAACCGACAATATGCAAAACCCCGTTCCCGAAGAAATCCGCCTGCGCCCCGACCGCGCCGTCCTCGCCCTCGTTTACGGCGGCCAAACGCGCGAACTGCCCGCCGAATACCTGCGCGTCTATTCCCCCAGCGCACAAGTGCGCGGCCACGCTCCCGGCCAGGAAGTTTTGCAGACCGGCAAACTCGGCGTCCTGATTACCGACCTCGAACCCGTCGGCCATTACGCCCTGAAAATCGTCTTTTCAGACGGCCACGACAGCGGCCTCTACGACTGGGACTATCTGTATAAACTGGCACACGGATACGATACAATGTGGCGCGACTACCTCGCCCGCCTCGAAGCCGCCGGTGCCTCGCGCACACCGTCCGCCGCCGACGCCCCCGTGCCGAAAAAGAAAGGCGGACACGGCTGCGGCGGCGGAAGCTGCGGTGGGCATTGAAGGCCGTCTGAAACCCCTGTCACAGAAAGAAAAACACCCATGAGCGAGCAAAAAACCCACTTCGGTTTCTCCACCGTCAACGAAAACGAAAAAGCCGGCAAAGTGGCCGAAGTGTTTCACTCCGTTGCCAAAAACTACGACATCATGAACGACGTGATGTCCGGCGGCCTGCACCGCGTGTGGAAACACTTCACCATCCACACCGCGCGCCTGAAAAAAGGCGACAAAGTGCTCGACATTGCCGGCGGCACGGGCGATTTGTCGCGCGGCTGGGCCAAGCGTGTAGGCAAAGAGGGCGAAGTGTGGCTCACCGACATCAACTCCTCCATGCTCACCGTCGGCCGCGACCGCCTGCTCAACGAAGGCCTGATTCTGCCCGTGTCGCTGGCCGACGCGGAGAAGCTGCCGTTTCCCGACAACTATTTCAACCTCGTGTCCGTTGCTTTCGGCCTGCGCAACATGACCCACAAAGACGCCGCGCTCAAAGAAATGTACCGCGTGCTCAAACCCGGCGGCACGCTTTTGGTGCTCGAGTTTTCCAAAGTCTATAAGCCGCTGGAAGGCGCGTACGACATTTACTCGTTCAAACTGCTGCCGCTGATGGGCAAGCTTATTGCCAAAGATGCCGACAGCTACCAATACCTCGCCGAGTCCATCCGTATGCACCCCGATCAGGAAACGCTCAAACAAATGATGCTCGACGCGGGCTTCGACAGCGTCGATTACCACAACATGAGCGCAGGCATCGTTGCCTTACACAAAGGCGTGAAATTCTGATTGTGACAAGCGCTGCGGTTGTCAGGCCGTCTGAAAGCACGCTTTAACGAAGTGAAAACGGAAGAATCGGTTAAAACAGGTTTGTATGCTGTAAGTTTAATTTCGCATAATTTATATTATGTTAAATTTTTATAGTATACGTTAAAGCAGCATGAGTAAGGCTGCTTTTTTGAATATCCCCTTTCACGATAAACCCGACACGTCTCTTCATTGAAGCCTCGCTTGTAAAAGGCCTGCTTCCGCAATTTTGATTTCTGCGGCGGCAGGCCGCTTTGTTTTGCTTCTTTCTCGTGATGAACCCCGATTTTGTTTCCGATACGGCTGCCCGGCTGCGGCGGCAGCAACAGCAGGCCGCCGATGCCTATGCGCTGTGGCGGCGTCCCGAAGAATTTTTCAGCCGTTGGGCTTTGGCTGTCGATCAGGCGGTTTGCGGCGTGTGGGCGCATTTTTTTCCCGACGGCGGCAGTTGTCTGTTGGCGGCAGGCGGTTACGGGCGCGGCGAGGTTTATCCGTTTTCCGATACCGATTTGGTGCTGGTTTGCGCCGAGACGCCGGACGAAGCTCAACAGGAGCGGATAGCCGCTCTGGTACAGGCTTGGTGGGACATCGGTTTGGCGCCCGCCGTGAAATCGGGCACGGCGGCGGAGCTGTGCGCCGCCGCGCGTGACGATCTGACCGCCGACACGGCCTTTCTCGAAGCGCGTTTTCTCTGCGGTAACAAAGGATTGGCGGAAAATTTCACTGCCGCTTTGGAAGCGCAGCGCAATCCGGCGGCCTTTGTCGAAGGCAAACTTTTGGAAATGCGCCAGCGGCACGACAAGCAGCAGGGGGCGGGCGCGCTACTCGAACCGAATGTGAAAACCTGTCCCGGCGGGCTGCGCGACATCCATACCATGCTGTGGCTGGCCAAAGCGCAGGGGCTGGACGCCGGCATCGCCGCCCTGCTCCGCCGCCGCATCCTCACGCGCGCCGAAGCCGCGCTTCTGGTACGCAGCCACCGCAATCTGGCTGCCATCCGCATCGATCTGCACTTGGCGGCCGGGCGCGAGGAAGACCGGCTGGTTTTCGATCTGCAAAACCGTTTGGCGGACGGTATGCCCGATGCGCCCGGCAGAGGCCGTCTGAAAAAAAACGAGCGGCTGATGAGCGGCTTTTACCGCGCCGCCAAGGCAGTAAAGCAGCTCAACGGCATTATCCTGCCGATGCTGCGCGGCCGCGTGTATTCGCCGCTGCCGCGTATCGTGCGCGACATCGACGCCGACTATTACCAAATCGGCAACCAGCTGGCCGTGCGCGACAAAAACCTGTTCGGCAGGCAGCCCGAACACATTTTCCGCGCTGTGGAGATTTTGCAGACGCGCAGCGATTTGAGCGAATTGGCGCCGAAAACCCTGCGCGCCTGGTGGGCGGCCACGCGCCATATCGATGCCGCGTTTTACACCGACGAAACCAACCGCCGCCGCTTTATCGGCTTTTTCCGCTACGGCAGCGGCCTCACCCACACCATGCGTTTTCTCAACCTCTACGGCGTGCTCGGCCGCTACCTGCCCGCGTGGGAAAACATCGTCGGCCTGTTGCAGCACGACCTCTTCCACATCTATCCCGTCGACGACCACATCCTCACCGTCCTGCGCAATATGCGGCGGCTGGCGATGGAGCAGCACCTGCACGAGCTGCCTTTCGCCTCTTCCCTGATGCACGCGTTTGCCAAATCCTATGTTCTCTACCTCGCCGCCTTCTTCCACGACATCGCCAAAGGACGCGGCGGCGACCACTCCCGCGAAGGCGTGGCCGACGCCCGCCGTTTTGCCGCTGACCACTTCATGCCGCAAGATGATGCCGCCCTGCTCTGCTGGCTGGTGGAAAACCATCTTTTAATGTCGCTTACCGCGCAGAAAGAAGACATTCAAGACCCCGAAGTCGTCGCCCGCTTCTGCCGCCGCGTTCAGACGGCCGAACGCCTGTCCGCCCTGTATCTGCTTACCGTTGCCGACATCCGCGGCACCAGCCCCAAACTGTGGAACTCGTGGAAAGCGGGTCTCTTGCACACCCTTTTTCAGACGGCCTCCCGCCATCTCTCCGGCAATCCCGACAGCCGCGAAGCCGTTACCGGCCGCCGCCAGAGTGCCGCCGCAGCCGCCCTCGCCCAAGCAGGATACGACGAAAAACAGCGCCGCCGCCTGTGGAAAGCCCTCGGCGAAGCCTATTTCGTGCGCCATCAGGAAAGCGAAATCCTCTGGCACACTGCCGCCGTCGCCGCCGATCCCGAAGCCCCCTTTGCCCGTATCCGCCCCCACCCCGCCGACCCCGGCATGCTGCAAATCGCCGCCTATCTGCCCAACGCACACGGCATTTTCTCGGGTCTGTGCCGCATCCTCGCCCGCCACAATCTCGACATCGCCGCTGCGCGCGCCTTTGTTACCGACCACGATTTTGTGCTCGACACCTTCGCCGTGCGCCCGCCCGAAGGCAGCACAGATGCCGACCGCAGCCGCATCGAAGCCGCGCTGATGCACGATCTCACAGCCTTCCTCCACGGCAGCCCCGCCCCCGCGCCCGCTGCCGGGCGCATTCCCAGCCGCCGCGCCCGTCACCTGCCCATCGCCCCGCTGATCGACATCCAGGCGGAAGAAGAACAGCCCGGCTGGTATACCCTCACCCTCACCGCCGTCAACCGCCCCGGCCTGCTCGCCGACACCGCCGACATCTTCAACCGCCACGCCATCAGCCTGCGTTACGCCAAAATCAACACCTCCGACGAGCGCGCCGAAGACAGCTTCCTGCTCTACGCGCCGCAGCTGGCCGACCCGAACCGCCAAGTGGCGCTGAAAAAAGATTTGCGCGGCGTGTTGGCCGTCTGAAAGCCGTTCTGCTCCAAATCTTTTGCAGGCCGTCTGAAAACCACTCCGCCTTTTTGCGTTTGCCATGGCGGCGGACGGAGGCCGTCTGAAAAAAACACCGCAGGCTTTCAGACGGCCTCTGTCTTTTACCTTGCGGCGGCAGCGCCATTGTTTGCTAAAATGCGCGCCCTGCCGGATGCCTCCGGCTTGTGTTTTTTCCGCAACCGTTTTGTTTTTCAGACGGCCTTTAAAATACCTGCAGGTGTTCAACCTTGCTGTGCTTTTTTCCTTGCATTCGGGCATTTTTTACTCAAAAAACCGTCTCGCAAGCTGAATGTCAGTACACCCCTGATGCCGTCTGAAACTTTGGAATCTTTATGTTGCTCGATGCAAACCGTTACTCCCCCGCTGTTTTTCTCAAAGAAGCCAAAGCGCTGGCCGTGCTGGCCTGGCCGATGATGCTGGCGCAGATTGCGGCGGTGGGGCTGGGCTTTGTCGATACGGTGATGGCGGGCGGCGCAGGCAAGGAAGACCTGGCGGCGGTGGCGCTGGGCAGCTCGGCCTTTGCCACGGTGTTCATCACTTGGATGGGGGTGATGGCGGCGCTCAATCCGATTGTGTCGCAGCTCAACGGCGCAGGAAAATATGCCGAAGTCGGCGAAACGGGGCGGCAGGGTTTGTGGTTCGGCCTGTTTCTCGGGATGGCGGGCATGGCGTTGCTGCTGGCGGCGGTTCCGCCTTTTCTGGCCTATCTCGACCTGCCGCAGCGGGTGGAGAAAATGCTGGCGCAGTATATGTGGTTCACCGCGCCCGCGATGCCGGCGATGATGCTGCACCGCGCCCTGCACGCCTACACGTCGAGCCTGAACAAAACGCAGGCGCTGATGTGGATCAGTTGGGCGGCTCTGGCGCTGAATGTTCCGCTCAACTATATGTTTGTTTACGGGAAATTCGGCATGCCCGAATTGGGTGGCGCGGGCTGCGGGCTGGCGACGATGCTGGTTTGCTGGTTTCAGGCGGCGGCTTTGTGGCTTTATGTGAAAAAAGCGGATTATTTCCGCCGCTTCGGCATGGCGGGCGGCTTTTCCAAACCCGATTGGGCGGCGCAGAAACAGTTTTGGCAGCTGGGCTGGCCGTCGGGGCTGTCGTATTTTCTCGAAGCCAGCCTGTTTACCTTCATCATGTTCCTGATTGCCAAATTCGGTGAAGACTATGTGGCCGCGCAGCAGGTCGTGATCAGCCTGACGGGGATTATCTACATGATTCCGCAGGCTTTGGGCGCGGCGGTTACCGTGCGCGTCGGCTTTGCGCTTGGCAGGCGGCAGCGGCGCCGGGCGCGTTATATCTCGGGCGTCGGCATCGTGCTCGGACTGGGCTTGGCGCTGTGCACGATGAGTCTGCTGATGCTGCTGCGCGCGCCGCTGGCGTCGATGTACACCGACGATGCCGCCGTGCTGTCGCTGGCCGCTTCCGTGCTGCTGTTTGCCGCGCTGTTCCAACTTTTCGATTTCACCCAGTGCATTTCTTCCTACGCCCTGCGCGGCTACAAAATCACCAAAGCGCCGATGCTGGTGCACGGCATCGCCTTCTGGGGCTTCGGCCTGCTGCCCGGCTGGCTGCTGGCCAATCTTGCCGATATGAAGATTTACGGCTTCTGGACGGCGCTGATCGTGTCGCTGGCCGCCGCCGCCGTGCTGTTGGTGTGGCTCTTGGAAAAACACAGCAAAAACCTGTCGAACGATAAAGGCCTGTTGCCATGAACATACTCGAAAACGTCGATTTGCGCCCCTTCAACACCTTCGGCCTGAACGCACGGGCGCGTTTTTTTGTCGAGCTGGACGATGCCGCCGCCCTGCCCGACGTGTGCGCCCTGCCCTGCTTTAACCGCGCCAAGGTGCTGTGGCTGGGTGGCGGCAGCAACATCCTGCTGCGCGGCGACTATCCCGGCCTAGTGGTGAAAATGGCGGCAAAAGGCATCCGCGAAACCGCCCGTTCCGACGGCACCGTGCTTGTCGAAGCGCAGGCGGGCGAAATCTGGCACGACTTCGTGCGGCACACTGTCGCCCTCGGCCTGAACGGCTTGGAAAACCTCAGCCTGATACCCGGCACGGTCGGCGCCGCGCCCGTGCAGAACATCGGCGCCTACGGCGTCGAAGTGAAAGACCTGATCCGCTCGGTGCGCTGTTTTGATCTCGACACCGGCCGCTTCGTCACGCTGGACAATGCGCAATGCCGCTTCGCCTACCGCGACAGCCTGTTCAAGCAGGAAGGCCGCGGCCGCTACGTCATTACCGCCGTCACCTTCGCCCTGTCCGAGCGCTTCGAGGCGAAAACGGGCTACGGTGATTTGGCCGCCGTGCTGGCGGAAATCTGCGGCGGCCGCCCTCCCTGTGCCGCCGACGTCGCCCAAGCCGTCTGCCGCATCCGCCGCGCCAAACTGCCCGACCCGCAGGTGCAGGGCAATGTCGGCAGCTTCTTCAAAAACCCCGTCGTTGTGGCAGAACGGGCCGGACGCCTTGCCGCCGCCTTCCCCGATATGCCGCGCTACCCGCAGGGCGACGGCTCGGTGAAACTGGCCGCCGGCTGGCTGATCGACCGCTGCGGCCTGAAAGGCCGCACCGTCGGCGGCGCGGCGGTGCACGATAAACAGGCGCTGGTGCTGGTGAACACCGGCCGCGCCACCGCAGCCGACGTTGCCGCCCTCGCCGACGAAGTGTGCGGACAGGTTCGGGAGCGTTTCGGCGTCGAATTGGAAGCCGAACCGGGCTGGGTTTGATATTCAGACGGCCTGAACCCGTTTCACTATACAAGCGCCCTACCCTGCGGCAAAAAGGCCGTCTGAAAAACTTTCAGACGGCCTTTTTGCATACGACAGAGAACGCGTACGCCGCCTCGTGACAGAACGGCTGCGCGTGTTTTCATTTCGTTGGAGCTCCGTTTTCAGACGGCCTCGGATGCGGCGGCAGGATCGCGCGGCAACGTACGCGGATTCGGGCGCTTGCCAAGTCTGCGTGCGGCAGACAAAAGGCCGTCTGAAAATTTGATTGGAGATTTGGGCTGGCGGTAGACATTACAGGCGGTGCGTTACGCAACACAGCCTATCGTCCTATACAGCCGCCCTTGTCCTAAAAGGCCGTCTGAAAACCTGGAATCCAGCTTTCAGACGGCCTTTATTTTTTAATCAATTCAATAGGTTATTAGGATTATTTCGGCTGTTCGCACTCCAATTCGTAAAAACCTCGTTTGTATTTGCAAAACGTCTTTCCATAATTCCATACATCGTTATAGTCAACTCCAGTGAGCCAAAATAAAAAATCTACGGCGTTGCTGCGCCTTAACTCGAAGAGGGCGGTTTTCTACGGCATTGAAAATGCCAAGAAAACCTGCCCCGTATTACCCATACTGTCTGCGGCTTGCTGCCTTGTATCTTTTCTATTTTGGCTCACTATAACTTTGCCGAAGCGTTGTTTTCAGACGGCCGCCAGTGCCCGGTTCTGCTCGGCGGCTAGTGTGACTATGCCTTTTTGCGCCAGGCGCACGAGTTCGGCCAGCTCGTCAAACGAAAAAGCCGCGCCCTCGGCCGTGCCCTGGATTTCGATGATGCCGCCGTCGGCGTTCATCACGATGTTCACATCGCTGTCGCAGCCGGAGTCTTCGGGATAGTCCAAATCCAAAAGCGGCACGCCGCCGACGATGCCGGCGGAGACGGCGGCGATTTGCGATACCAGCGGGTTTTCGGCGATGCGGCCGTCTGAAAGCAGTTTGCGCACGGCCAGCGCGAGGGCGACGTAGGCACCGGTAATCGAGGCGGTGCGCGTGCCGCCGTCGGCCTGAATCACGTCGCAGTCGATCAGAATCTGCCGCTCGCCGAGTTTTTCCATGTCGGCGGCGGCGCGCAGCGAGCGGCCGATCAGGCGTTGGATTTCCTGCGTGCGGCCGCTCTGTTTGCCCGCGGCGGCTTCGCGGCGCATGCGCGAGGCGGTGGAGGCGGGCAGCATGCCGTATTCGGCGGTAACCCAGCCTTGGCCTTTGCCGCGCAGAAAAGGCGGCACGTTTTCGTCGATGCTGGCGGTGCAGATAACGCGGGTGCTGCCGCATTCGATCAGCGCCGAGCCGTCGGCGTGCGGGAGAAAGTTTGGGGTGATGCGCAGGGGACGCAGTTCGTCGGCGGCGCGGCCGGTGCGGGCATAGGTTTGCATGGTTTCCCTCTGTTAAAAAATGCAAATTATAGCACGGGCAAATGTGCTATATTGCCGCCCGATTTCACTCGTCTTTAACGAAACGGAGTAAAAACATGACCATCCACAGCATGACGGGCTTTGCCAACGCCGCCGGCGAATGCGGCAGCAAGCGCATCAATCTCGACATCCGCGCGGTGAACCACCGCTATCTCGACGTGCAGTTCAAAATGCCCGACGATCTGCGCCATTTGGAAGGCAGCCTGCGCGAAATCATCGCCGCCTCCGCCGTGCGCGGGAAAATCGAATGCCGCATCCAGATTCAGCCTTTGGAAAACGGGGCGGCCGAACTGCACGTCAATCAGGATTTGGCGGCCGAGTTGGCGGCTTTAAACGAAAAATGGCGCAAGCAGTTTGACGGCTTGGGCAAGCTGACGGTGGCCGATATTTTGCGCTTCCCCGGCGTGCTGGTCAGCCAGGCCGAAGATCAGGAAACGTTTGCGCTGGCCGTGCAAAACCTTTTATCCGATGCGGTGAAGGATTTTTCCGCCGCCCGCGCCCGCGAGGGGGAAAAGCTTCAGGCACATATCTTGGAGCGGCTGGAGGCGATGGACGGCATCGTCGATGCCCTGTCCGAACTGTTTCCGCACTTATTGCAGGCGCATTTGGACAAGGCGCGCGCCCGTTTGGCCGAAGCGGTGGAGAATATAGACGAAGACCGCCTGAAGCAGGAATTCGCGCTTTATATGCAGAAAGCCGACGTGGACGAAGAATTCAGCCGTCTGAAAACGCATATCGCCGAAGTCCGCCGCATTGTTACCGAGCAAAAAGGCGGCGTGGGCAAACGGCTGGACTTCCTGATGCAGGAATTGAACCGCGAAGCCAACACATTGGGCAGCAAGGCGGTTGCCGCCGAATGCACGCAGGCTTCGGTTGAATTGAAAGTGCTGATCGAGCAGATGCGCGAGCAGGTGCAGAATATCGAATAAGCCCCCTGCCCGCTTTCAGACGGCCTCAAACCGCTTTTGAGGACGTCTGAAAAAAACGGCGGGAAACGATGAAACCGAGACGATAAAGTATGCAGAAAATCAAAATCTGGGATTTGCCCGTCCGCGTTTTCCATTGGACGCTGGCCGCCGCCCTCGCCTTCATGTGGTTCAGCGCGAAAACCGGCGGCAGCTGGATGGCTTGGCATTTGCGCGTCGGCCTGCTGGTGGCCGCGCTGCTGGTTTTCCGCCTGTGCTGGGGCATTTGGGGCAGCGACACGGCGCGCTTCGCCCGTTTTTTCCGCCCCCTGCAAATCGGCAGCTATCTGCGCGGCACTTGGGACAAACAGGCGCATCCCGGGCATAACCCGTTGGGCGCGCTGATGGTGGCCGCCCTGTTGGCCGCCGTGCTTTTCCAAGTGCTGACCGGCCTGTTTGCCGCCGATGAAAACACTTTCCTTTACCACGGCTATCTGAACGGCCGGCTGGAAAACGGCGGCGAAACCTTCCGCCGCATCCATGTGAATTTTTTCAACCTGTTGGCTCTGCTGGCCGGGCTGCATATCGCGGCCGTTTTGTTTTACCGCCTGTTTAAAAAGCAGGATTTGATTACGCCGATGATAACCGGCCTGAAAGAATGGCGGGGCAACGTGCCGTCGCTGCGTTTTGCCGGAATCGGCGCGTTTGTTGCCGCGCTCGCCGTTGCCGCAGCGGCCGTCTGCCTGATTTGGCTGCTTCGAAAGTAAGCGGGGAAACAAAAGGCCGTCTGAAAACTGTTTTTCAGACGGCCTTTTTTCATCTATCAGAAGGATTCCGCATCATCCTTGCGCCCGAGCACCATTGCATCGCCGTAGCTGAAGAAACGGTATTCTTTTGCTACGGCATGGCGGTAAACCGCCCGGATTTCCTCAATGCCGGAAAACGCGCTGACCAGCATTAGAAGCGTCGATTTCGGCAGGTGGAAATTGGTAATCAAACGGTCGGCAACGCGGAAACGGTAGCCCGGCGTGATGAAAATATCGGTATCGCCCCGCCCTGCTTTCAGACGGCCTGTTTCCCGCGCGGCCGATTCCAACGCGCGCATCGAAGTGGTGCCGACCGCCCAGACTTTTGCCCCCTCCGCCTTCGCCGCCTCCACCGCCGCCACTGTTTCGGGCGGCACGTCGTACCATTCGCTGTGCATTTTGTGTTCGGCGATGTTCTCCGTCCGCACAGGCTGGAACGTGCCTGCGCCGACATGCAGCGTTACCTCCGCCAGGCGCACGCCTTTGGCTTTGAGTTCCGCCAACAGCGCGTCGGTAAAGTGCAGGCCTGCGGTAGGCGCGGCCACTGCGCCTTGGTGTTTGGCGTACACGGTTTGGTAACGGCTCTCGTCGTCGCCGTCGGCCGCCCGTTCGATATAGGGCGGCAGCGGCAGCCGGCCGTGCTGCTCGAGGAGGCGGTAAACCGTTTCTTCTTCGTCGAAATGCAGGCGGAAGAGTTCGCCTTCCCGTGCCGTCATTTCCGCCCCTATCCCGCCGTCGAACAGCAGCTGGGTGCCGGGCTTGGGCGATTTTGAAGAACGGATGTGCGCCAGCGCGGTGTGTGCGTCCAATACCCGTTCGATGAGGGCTTCGATTTTCCCGCCGCTGGCTTTTTGGCCGAACAGGCGCGCCTTCATGACTTTGGTGTTGTTGAACACCAATACGTCGCCCCTGCCCGCAAGCTGCGGCAGGACGGAAAACATTTCGTCGCGCAAGGGTTCGCCGGGCAACGCCGACAGCAGCCGGCTTGCGCCGCGTTCGGCGGGCGGTTGTTGGGCAATCAGGTGTTCGGGAAGGTCGAAATCGAAATCGGAAAGCTGCATGAGATGGAGGCCGTCTGAAAAAAGCGGGCATTATATCCTTTTCAGACGGCCTCTGCCGCCGTTTCCGCCTGCACAAACGGCCGCGTATGCCGTAAAATAAGCGGCACACAAACCTGCCCGAAAGGAACTGCCATGAGCAACCCGAATCAAGAAACCATTACCATTACGCCGCACGACCTGGCCCTGCATTGCAGCGGCCCGCGCAACGAAACTTGGAACGGCCACCCGCGCGTTTTCCTGCCAATCCAATCCAACGGCACCATCGAGTGCCCCTATTGCGGCACTATTTACAAGCTGGAAGGCGAAATCAAACCGCACGGTTATTGAGTTTTGCCGCCGATATGGACACAGGCCGTCTGAATCATTCAGACGGCCTGTTTGTTAAGGGCGGGATACTCAGCGGTAGCCGGTTTGGACACCATCGCTTTCTATCGGTTCGAACCATATATCGCGGTAGGCGGCATAGGTGGTGAGATAAGACACCATCGAAAAGAACAGCCATACGGCGACAAAAATATAGGTAACCGCCTTACCCGGAATGTTGCCGAGCAGCAGGCCAAGCAGCCAAAATGCCGCCGCCATCAGCAATCCCTGCGTGATGGCGGACAAAGTCAGCGGCAGGATGTTTTTGAAGCTGGCTTTGACGCTTTGGATAATGGCGGCCATCGGCGTTTCGTCCTGGATAAACACCAATACCGGTGCAAAGCCCAATAATTGCTGAACGGTTAAAAACCAAAATAAAAACATAAAAATATCGAATAAACCGTCGAATGGGTTCCACAAACCCAAAGCCCCCGCTATGCCGTAAAGCAGATATCCCCATGCGGCGGCGGTAAAGAACAGCAAAATCAGCAGCAGGATGAATTCGAATACCTTGCCTTCCAAAATCAAAAACATCTGGCCGATACCGGGCGGGCGTTCCTCATGCTCCTGTATCGAAGCCGCCATCAAAAGCCCGCCCGCCTTGAACAGCATATATATGGCCAGCAGTACCAATCCGGCAATAAAGAGATGCTGCGCCAAAGAAGTCAGCGCCCATTCGCAGGCCAGCAAAATAAAGGCAATCCTCATCCACGACAGCGGGTATTCGCGGAACAGAAAAAAACCCTCCATAATCCATTCCACGCCGCGGACGATGCTGCGGGACGCGGGTTCGTCCAGCAGCCGTTCATCCATTTCCCCCGACGGCTCGGCGTGGAAAAAAACATCATTTCCCATATTTATATTCCTATTCAGTCAAACAGATGTAATAAAATTGGGGCGTATGTTAGCATAATTTAACCTTAATTAGATATTTTTCATTTTCAGACGGCCTCCCCCGTTCCGAACAGCGGACAGCAAGGGCAACGCGGACAAACTTGTTTTCCAAGCAAGGCGGCACGGCAAGGCCGTATACCCGCCCTTCCATTTCACTATACAATATCGCGCAACACAAAAACGCCCTACCACCATGTCCAAAAAAATCCTCATCATCACCCCAAGCTGGATCGGCGACTGCGTCATGACCCAGCCGCTTTACCGCCGCCTGCACGAACTCCATCCCGGCTGCACCATAGACGCATTCGCGCCCAAATGGTCGATGGCGGTGTTCGAGCGTATGCCCGAAATCAGCCGCGTCATCGAAAACCCGTTCGGACACGGCGCGTTGGAGCTGAAAAAACGCTGGCGCATCGGGCGCGAACTGGGCAAACAAGGTTACGACCAAGTCATCGTCCTGCCTGGTTCGCTCAAATCCGCCCTCATCGCCTTCGCCACCGGCATCAAACAGCGCACCGGCTACGTCGGCGAATCACGCTATCTGCTGCTCAACGACATCCGCAAACTCGACAAAGCCGCCCTGCCCCTGATGGTCGACCGCTACACCGCCCTCGCCCACCCGACGCAGGCGGACTTCAACGGACATTCTGATAACCCGCGTTTCACCATTTCCCCCGAAAGCCGTGCCGCTGCCCTTGCCAAATACGGCTTAAACACCGACAAACCCGTTCTCGCCTTCTGCCCGGGCGCGGAATACGGCCCCGCCAAACGCTGGCCCGCGCGCCATTTCGCCGCACTCGGCCGCCGCTACCTGGCGCAAGGCTGGCAGGTTTGGC